>NZ_AOME01000089.1 GCF_000336935.1 Halococcus salifodinae DSM 8989
GTAGAACGTGGCGTCGAGGGCGGCGTGTTCGGATGGGTCGTGTAGCTGCGCCGACTGGCGCAGCAGCACTCGACAGAGGCTCATCTCGATACGATCGAGTGCCTTACACAACGTCGACGGGGCAGGGAGATCGGCCGTGTCAAGGCCGATTTCCCGGATTATTTGCGGCATCTCCTTCAACAAGTCGATGGTCATGCGGTAGGACGTATCGAGGTAAATCCGGAGACAGTGGAGGGAAACNCTACGCATCGCTCGGTGAAGCGGGAGATTTGCGTCATGATCAACTCAAGTCTCTCGCTTCAACGCCTTTGATTTAGCGACCCATCCTGCCGCCATCTAGTGATTCAACACAGCCGTTTCGACCTCATATCGCAAGAGGGCGTCCAAATCCTCACAAGTCTCACGAAAACACCGTAGAAAGCAGCTGAGAACACCCTCAGCTAGCGCTGCAACAAGGCAACTTACTATCAACGGAACTCTGTGAGGACGAGTTGTTCCATTTCTGAAGTGGAGTGATCAGCGTGACTGATTATCCGGCCGTCCCTGCGAGTTGTATCTACCGACATCATATGACTTCCTGAAATTCATATACTGCAGCTGTATTCATCTGTAGCCAATCTCAACCCCTCATCTATTCATATACTGGCAATAGATTAATACACCGTGACGCTCTACTGGTCGAGTATGTATGCAACAGTCTGAACTCGATTCTAACGCTCCTGGCGAACTCATTACGTACGGACGGAGGTCGTACTACAAACCTGCTCCGCTGCCGCCATCCCGAGACCTCGCTCTCGGGAATGACTTCTACGAGACGCTCTCAGACGCGACGTTCTGGCTAGGGAAACTCAGTGGAATGAGTCTCGAACTCGATTTCCCGCCAGTACTCTACACCTCACTCCTCCGCAAGGAAGCTATGGAATCCGCTAAAATCGAAGGCGCTGACGTTGACTACGACGCTCTCTACAGCCTCGAAACACGCTCAGTACCTCACAAAGCTCCTCGGCTGACTGCTTTTGAGACGTGAGTTCGGTAGAGAAATCGGTACCGAGCAACTGCTGAGGAGAGCGGTTCGACACCGAGAGCATCGTACCTGTCGCAGTCGGCGGCGGAACGCCGCCGACGCGACGGTGTTGCCACTCGCCGAGCGGACGGTCTTGGTCGGTGGATTAGCGCTCGAAGCGGTCGTCCGGTGGCTTGTTTGCGGGGACGGCGCGACGCACGGCGAGCGCCGTCTCCGTTGCACGACGTACCATTCCGAGGAACTCGTCGAATCGCCACGACCAGAGGCGTCGCGCGCCTCGGCGCGGCGACGCCACGTACTCCCAGTGGAGATACCGCCACGCATTCTGGAGGAGGAAGCTAATCAGTACGTACAGGAACCGCACCGCTGGATTCTGTGTCGTCGTATTCGCAATGCTTCGTTCGGACAGACGGTAGGTCGATTCGATACCGAATCGACGGCTGTAGTGTTTCCTGGCTTGGCGTGGCGTCTCGATGAACGGCGCGTCGACGGCGTAGCCGTGACGCGCCACACCTTCCTCATCGTACTTCCCTTGCTGGTACGTACAGTCGATATAGACCGGGAAATCGACGGTCCACGTGTGACCGTCGATTTCACCTTGGAGGTCGTGGTCGATCACGCGGCTCCAGTCTGTGCTCAGTTCGTTCTGGATCTTCTCGCCCCACTTCACTATCGGCATGACGAAAGCGTAGTTGTGGGCGGCGAGCAGCGTCAAACAGTACGTATCGTAGAACTCGCGGTCGAGCACGCCGAGCAGTTCCGCGAGGACCGAGCTGGCGGTGTCGCCGTCGGTCAGACGGCGCACCGCCAACGTATAGCGTTTGTTGCGTACACGGGCGTAGAGCGTGGCATAGCCGTGGAACGTCGTCGTTCCGGCTTTAGCGAGTGAGCTGTAGAGCTCTTCTTTAGATTCGTACTCCTCGCCGTAGTACGGACGGAGGTGGAGGTCGGCGACGACCTCCACCGGCCGATCCGGAAGCAGTTCGAGGATATCCTGCTGGATGAGTGTCTTACCGACTCGTTCGAGCTCTTCGAGCTCGAACTTCGTCCGGAGATGGTGGAGGATCGTGTTGGCGTGGGGCGATTCCTCTGAGATCTCGCAGAGATGACTGACCGAGTCCTCGTCGGCTGTTGCGCCGACGAGGACGTCCCAGATGTCCTCGGAGTCGATATCGGCGTTCTCGCCGAGTTCGATATCGATCTCCTCGTCGAGAGTGTTGACGAGAAAGTTAAGCACCTGCTCTTCTGTGAGTTCGTTGGCTGCTTGCTCCGGTCGCATCAACCGACCAAGCAGCCCGTTCATCTAACCCGCTTTGTGAACTACTGAACTTAGCCGACCCCAGGTTGTTGGATGCCCGAAGTTCAGGGTTCTGTCACGATCTGAAGGATGTTGAGCTTGCCTCACGAAGTAATCAACGAGATAGCCGATACCACACCCTCAACCCGAGAATATTATTTTTTGGTATGCCAAAATCCCTTTCCAAAATAGGAATATTTAAGTCAGCTGTCGAACTAAGTAGGAGTGATGAGTTCCCAAGAATCCGAATTCAGCGTACAGCAGGAGTTCGGTACCGTCGACGAGTCGCCAGCGACCCGTATTGAGGCCGAACGCGCAGAGCAGGTCATCGACGCACTGAATGCCGACCTCGCGTCGTCGTACGTGCTGTACCACCAGCTCAAGAAGCACCACTGGAACGTTGAGGGCGCGGAGTTCCTTGAGATTCATCGCTTCCTCGAAGAGGCTTACGAGGACGTCGAGGAGCACGCCGACGTGATTGCCGAACGCGCTCAGGCACTCGGCGGCGTTCCGGTCGCTGGTCCCGTTAACCTCGACGACCACAGCTACGTGGCGTTTGAGGGTGAGGACGTCTACGATATCCGAACCTCGCTCGCGAACGACATGGAGATGCTCGCCGATATCGTCGAGCGGTTCCGCGACCACATCGAACTCACGAGCAACTTGGGCGATTACACCTCTGAGGAAGTCCTCCGTGGTGCGATCACCGATTACGAGGAGTACGCCCACCATCTCGAACACTATCTCGAAGACGACACGCTCGTGCTCGAAGAAGCGACTCACTGAATCGCGGCGTAAAACTTCGGCTTTCTTTTTCCACTTCTCCAATAGCTCTCGATACGCCCTGAAGCCAGGTAGGTGAATTGCTCATACATGACTGATCTCGGCAGTCTAAATTTCGAAGGTGGCTGTGCATGAGCAATCCACCTAGCCGACCTCTGCGAGAACGGTGATCAACCGAATGGATTCGACGGTGGTGTGTAGCGTGGTACAGATCGATGCAGTCATCGAGGATTTCCTGACAGACAAAGGCAAAGGAAAGGGCGGCGAGAGCGGGAACTACCGCCAGGACGCAGGTCGCGAGCTCGATCGGTTCGTCGACTTTCTCACGGATCACGAAGACGTCGTGACGACGTTCGACGAACTGGATTCGGGCCATCTCCGCGAGTACGCGCGCCACCTCGCCCGTCAGGGCTGGACCGCGGGAACAGTGCGCACCTACTACGCATACGTCTCGGCGTTCTGTGGCTGGGGAGTTCGCAAAGGGCATCTCTCCGAGAACGTCGCCCAGCGGCGCAACGCGACCGAGCCAATTCCCGACGACGGCGGGCACAAGAGCGGCGACCAGCAGGCCTGGTCCGCCGAGGATCGCCAACAGCTCACCACGTTCGTCGACGAGCAGGCCCACACTGCAATCGATGAGATCGGTGAGGACCGTGAAGCAGTGATCAAGGCCTGCCGCGACCGCGCGCTGGTGTACCTTTTGTCGTATTCCGAAGTGCGGGGTGCGGAGGTCCTCCATGATCGGAACGACGAGCGTCGCCAGGGGCTCTACTGGGAGGACGTCCACCTCGAAGACCGCTATGCGACAGTGTTTGCCAAAAAGCAGCGTCTCGACGATCGGGGGCTCCCCGAGCCGGNCGTCCACCTCGAAGACCGCTATGCGACAGTGTTTGCCAAAAAGCAGCGTCTCGACGATCGGGGGCTCCCCGAGCCGGTACTCCATCCGCGACAGATATACGAGAAGACCCTCGACGCACCGAACGAGAACTGGCCGGTGTTCCCCTCGTTTCATCGTCCGACGCTCTCTCAACGAGTGGCCGACACGCTGGACCGACGTGGATACACCGACACGGAGATCAAAGAGATGCGCGCCGATCGCTCGCTGATCGAAGTTTGCGTTGAGTACGACATCGAACCACCTCGATAACGACCGACGCTGGCCGACACGTCCTCAAACGCCTCTGCGAGGAGGCAGGTATCGAACTCGATGACGACGAGGAATACCTGATGCCGCACAGTGCCCGACGTGGTGCTGGTGAGGTCCTCGTGCGGACGTCAGGACATGCCGCTGCCGCCCGTGCGCTCAACAACTCCGAGGAGGTCGTTCGCGAGCACTACTCGCATATCGAAGCTGGCGACCTCGCCGACCAGATGACCAGCGCGTTCGAGGAAGTTGGATCAACAGGGTAGGTCCAGCAGCGAACGAGACTGAGCCACACTCTTCTGGTACGTCTTGATCAGCACATGGATACGGCAAGAGCGCCGCTGTAGGTATAAATTCAAAGAAAAGAACTAAGTACGATACAATCGTAATATTGAAATATGAATGAACTAAGTATCCACGCAGTCGAAGGCGCTGGACGACAGATGATCGACACCTCCGAGCGGTTTCATCCGGAGACGTTCGAGCGGGCAATTCATGGACTTCAGGATATTCTCCTTAAATTCGTCCGATACGAGAATGACTATAATGATGAGTCCGATCCTGAGCACACTCTCGATGTCGATTCTGATGAGCGATCCACTCTTCAGATTCAACCAAATACGGTACTCTACGACGCTTGCAAACAGTTCACTCCTAGATACTGGAATCAGAGCATCGTTATCGATGTCATCAAAGACGACAGTTACGGGTACAGAGCGAGCGTCAACTGCGGTGACGGAATCGTCGTCTGTGCCACGATTTTTGTTCAAAAAGGTGATTTATCTAGGTTAGATATAGGACATCACTCGATCATAGATCCTACTGAGTTCAATGAAGTCACAAGTATCAGTCGACACATATCGAGCCGTAAACTCACACATCTCATTCGGTGGCTTGAACAGTCTGCAACAGCAGGATACGCAAAATGTATTCCCAGTGCTGCCACTGCGTTTGATTTTATCTTTACAAGAGATGCTATCCCAGCGAGTGGGACGACTTCCCCATCTCGACGCAAACATCGGGAAAACGTGTTTCAGAGCGAATGGGCATCGATTCGAGAAAAGACTCAACAGACTGTAAGTGATAATGTGCGCGCTGCGAGGGCGCATCTCTCCGAGATACCGGAAGGCAGTGCCTTCCAACGATCCGGTCCTGCACTCGAAGAAATACCAGAGAGTGTGGATTTCGAGCGTGGAGATATATGGCTCGTGTGAATGAGTCGATCCAAGCAGAGGCAGTTAACTGGATTCGTCACGTAGGTCATTTACGAAACCTGAGCTGGCGATATAGGTTTCGAGCCAGCTCTGTATGAGCAAACTCCCCACCTGATTTCAGATTCGAAGAAGAGACAATGTAACCAACTGATTTTACTCGTACTTAGTCCAATAATGGTGGATAGATTCACAAAATCATGCCCTCTGCCATAGTGAGTCAAATTCTACAACTCAGAACCCGGGTTACTCGCCCGAGCCTAGTGATTGACGTTCTTCGATCTTGGGTAATACAAGTGGCTCGTTGATCGGAGATATGACATAAGGCTAGAAATGCAGCTTGTCACGCACTCATTTTGGTGTTCTCGACACACTGCGTTCGAAGTGAAAAGCCGGCCGCTCTTTGGTGGTTTGTCGTCTCTGGTTGGTATGGAAATACAAGGCATTGTGGGAATATCCCTCGGGACCGTGCCGCGCTCACCGCTAAGTAGCTGATGGGGAGTTCCCCATACCCTTATGGTGATGGGGCGAATACCATAGGGTAGAGATGGGGTTCACGGTCATCGAAGACGAGGAGGAGCGTGACGGGAAGCAGGTTATCCGGCGAAGAATCATCCGCACGGACGATCCCCAGTTCCCGAGCGGCTACCGCTACGCGCTCCACTACGGGTACACTGACGACCGTGGCACCATCCTCCGTTACGACAACGAGAACGAAACACCGAATCGGCACGAACGGCACACGTCCGCCGATATCCAGGAAATCGAATTTCCGGGAATGCTAAAGCTCAGAGACCGATCTCTGGATGAGATCAAGGACCTACCATAACCATGACCGAAAACACACTCAAAATCACGTTTGGGGAAGCCGACAACCACAGGACGGCAGCCCGCGAACGCCTACGCCGAGCTGAGGCGGGTGAGACCGGTGCGGCTATCGAACAGGACGCACGGTTTATTCTCGACTTCGAGAGCTTCGGAGAAGTCGAACGCCTCATGCGGCGGTCGAATCTCGAACTCGTGGAAGCGATTGCGACCGAACAACCATCGAGCATCCGTGCGACCGCAAAAATCGTTGATCGTGACTATAAGGACGTTCATCGAAACCTCCAAGAGCTTGAATCGCTCGGCGTTATCGAGTTTATGTCCGAAGGATCGAGTAAGAAGCCCATTCTTCGAGAGGGTGCCAGGGAGGTTGACTTCTCATTCCGATGGGGCGATACCGGCAATGGAGGTCCAAAACCTGCTGAAGCTTGATAGAGTTACAGTTCCTGTTCAGCAAACTCTGCTACTTCCTCTGGATGTTCCATCCCGGCGCGGATGAGTGCTGTATGGAGCTGCCGTTTTTCGGCATCTTCGATCTCTGGGTGATCAAGAGTGAGCCGTTTCAGAAACCGCCTGAATTCACGGCGAGTGTTTTCCGGGAGGTAGACGGTGGTTGGTTTCCACTCAATCGCACTCGCATTCGTGTCCGAGGATGAATCAGCGTTCGCTGATTGCGTACTCTCTGTTGGTCCGTCCTCCGTGTCTTCGGATCCGTTTGACTCGGATGTGTTCGAGAATCGCTGGCCGAGACGGTTACTGGATCGTTCGAGGTCGCTGGTGTCGTTGTCTTTTGCCATTATGGATCACTTGCACTACTGCACTATATAATGCACAGCATTATTTAATGTACTGCTTCTTCTACGTCGTTTGTGAGTTGGTCAAAGACCGGGATCATATCTGACTCATCATCATAGGTGTAGAGCGTTTGTCCGTGACGCATGGCGTATTTGATATCCGCACGCTTCCGAATTTCATACGGTAAGACGAGGTTCTGGAGTCCATCCGTCGCTCGAAGTGTTTCGAGCGTTGAATCGGCAATGCCATCACGTGGAACCAGGTTCGGAACTATTCCGAGGATTTCGACATCGATACCAAACGCTGATTCGATTTCTTCGAATTCGTCGAGCGCCATATCGAGTGCATCGAGTGAGGAGTCTTCCGCTTGAATCGGAATCAGGACCTGTTGTGTGGCGAGGATTGCATTGTCCGTGAGGACTCCGAGATTCGGGGGACTGTCGACAATGACGAAATCGTATGCATCTTCGGGCAGATCCGAGAGGAGTGTTTCAAGCCGCCGCTCTCGGTTGCGGGCGTTATGTAGTGCATCGGTGACGCCACGCATATCGTAGTTACTGGGGATTAGGTCAATCCCCTCTTCAGTTGAGACGATGAGATCTTCGAATGGACTGTCGCTTTCACCAACAAGGTGTAGCGCCAAATTGTCTGTTTCTGACCGATATAGGTCTTCCCGGAGTCCATAGTGAGCCATAAGATATCCTTGTGGATCGAGATCGATGGCCAGGACATCGTGGCCGTGCTGAGCGAGGCCAGCGGCGAGATGCGCGGCGATCGTTGTTTTTCCAACCCCGCCTTTCTGATTAGTGATCGCAATTCGTTGCATCGTGAACACGAGTACCTCATAAGATGTATTAATGCTTCTGGTGGAGAGCATCAGGAAATGCTTTGCATTATACAATGCAGTAAATTCCAGCCTGTAGCACTGCTGCCTGACACAAATTAACTGACAAGCACGAGCAGCGGACGGTTGTACGCCCGAAGAACTGGTGAGACTCACCCACTACTCCAACCGGGTAGCGACAGCCAGATCCCGACTCGCCGAGCCGGTAAAAGGTATCGTGAACAGATCGTCTACTTGTTCGGTGGGTGGTGAACTGCTTCGATAAGGTGTTTTATTGACCACCTGTTGAGAGGTTCCGTGAGGATAGTAAGGAGTCGTGATGGGCCCTGTCGGATTCGAACCAACGACCACTCGGTATCTCCCAACACCACGAATCCATGTGGTGGCACGGTGGATCCGCAATCCTGTTATGAGCCGAGCGCTCGTACCACTGAGCTAAGGGCCCGTGATCGTCTTGCTGGCGAGTGTTCTGGGGCCCATGGCATAAATTCTCTCTATCGTCCGTCGTGGCTGCGACCACTGTTCGTTGGCTGAGTTGTCGTCAAGTTCCATATACTCCAACAGCGAGGCCAACTTATTCATCGTCGAAGACGTCACTAACGTCCTCGGCGAGGTCACCAGCGTCGATGTGCTGGTAGGCCTTTGCGGTGGTCTGTGGGTCCTCGTGTCGGAGCGCACGCTGAGCTGCCCCGGGCCCACGCTCGCGATAGAGCGTGTCGCCGAGACCACGGCGTGCACCGTGGGCCTGGAGATAATNAGCGCACGCTGAGCTGCCCCGGGCCCACGCTCGCGATAGAGCGTGTCGCCGAGACCACGGCGTGCACCGTGGGCCTGGAGATAATCGGCAGCCCCTTCGGGATCGATCCCCGCCTTATCGCACAGTTCGCGGAGGATTCGTCGAACGCTCCGCTTGGTGAGGTTCTGTGGCGGAATCTCGTGTTCACGAAGGACCTCTTCGACATCACTCTCGTCGAGGAGTGTCTCGACCTCTTCGTCGTCGAAGCCACGCTCGGAAAGCTCCTCACGTGCCTGTTGATAGAGCGTAGGAGCATGCGCAGTAGGAAAGACAGGCCACTCGTTGTTTAGTGGTCGCTGGACCGTTCGATGGCGTTCAAGCGCACTACGTGTCTGTCGTGGGAGCTGAGCATCCTGCCACTCTTGGGTTTTTCCGAGGACACGCAGAGAGCCTCCCTCGAGATCAACATCGTTCCAGAGGAGTCCCTGTCGTCGGTCATCGCGGGTATCACGAGCGATCTCGGCAGTGCGACAGCCTGAGAACGCGAGCACGCGCATGAGCGCGCGATCACGCACTTCGATAGTTGCGTCATAGCCCTTCTCGTCGACAGCATCATGGGCGCGTTTGTCGACAAATCGGAGTAACCGAGTACGATCTTCAGCCGACCAGAACTGCTGGGTGGTGCGTTCGCCGGAGTCCTGCGGGAGTTCGGTTTTGGCACGACGGGCGAGCGCTGGATTCGTCGAAATGCGTTCGTCCTCGACGCACCATGTGAGGAAGCCGCTGATAGTCGCGTAATAGGTCCGGGCGGAGGCAGGCGTGATTCCCGTTTCTGGATCGCTTTCTCGCGCCCGAGCTCGTCGCCGGAGGCGCTGGGCGTATCGACGCATGCTCTGACTGTCGAGGTCCTCCAGATCATCGACACCGTGTCTTTGAAGCCACTCACTCCACCGACTAAGCACGTTCTCAGCGAGTGCGCGGTAGTTCCCCGAATCGTTACCTTTCTGCTTGGCGTCGAGGAACGCCTCGACAGCACTGTCAAAATCGATATCCCGCTCTGGATCGGAATTCATAGCACTGTGAGAGGATCGCATAGGGTGACTTGATCAGCGACGTTCTGGCGTTCCGTAATCGCTCGAACCGTCTCACGAAGCTTTCTATCAGCCGTGACCAGTGTAACACCCTCATCCTGTGCGAGCTCGGTGACGAGTGCAGGAATGTACTGATCGGCCTTGACGTCGTGTTCTGGAAGTGAGTTATCGGCAATACGGCGGCGTGCTTCGTCGATCACGCCACTATACGCGTCGTAGTCCGGGCTATGAAGCACGAGATATCCCTCGTCGATGAGGTTCTGAATGGCTCGTGCCGCGGCTCGATGGTTGTCTGGGGCGTTTTCGGCATCGAGCACGTCATCGACGAGTTCCTGTTTGACTGATCGGGGGAGGACGAGTTTCGCATCGGCTTCGACGGCGGCGTGAACGCGCTCGGGAAACGTTCGCCCGTGCATGATGACGGCGTTTGCGTCGAGAACGATAACACTCATCGGTCGAAGAGTTCGAGTTCGGCGGCGAGGCGAAGGAAATCGGCGTGGGTCATTTCGAGATTGGCGCTGGCTTCGCGGTAGGTGAGTTCGCCTGCGTCGACCCGCTCCCAGATATCGAGGACTTCTTCGACAATTCCGTCACCATACTCAGCGAGCATGTAGTCGACCGTCTCGGATTCAGCCGCGACAGCTGTAGAGATCGCGTCCAACGAGAGATGGATATCGAAATCGACAGGGGAGTAGACTGCTGGTTTACCCTTCTCTCGATAGAGTAACCCTGCTTCGGCGAGGTCACGACAGTACTCGTGGGCAGTGGTATGGGGAAAGCCGAACTCGTCTTTGAGGTCGGTTACAGGGAATTGGCCGTGTTCAGCAGCGTAACCGAGGATGTCGAGCTTTCTGTCGTTGGCTAACTGCTCGAAGACAGAGTGGAGCCGTTTCCGGGAGAGGGGCGTGTTGTCGGTCGTGCTCATTCTATTTTCACGTATATACGAAGTTTCTGAATACGCCTAACTCTTTCGCCTGGCTTCTGCTCGCAACGAGGAGACGGTTTTCGGTAATTGTGGCTGAAACCTCGAGAAGCGCTGTCCTGAGTCGGATGCATGATCTATGCTTCACCGAGGGCGCGGGGATGCATAAATCCACGTCGGTTTATCCGGTTAAGCGGACGTGATTGGTCAAACGGAGAAATCGCCATACTGCGACCGGATTCTGGCTATTACACTGTATACCGCTATATCGAAGTCGCGGCCCAGGAGGCCAAGATAGAGGGGCTAATGTGTCGGATTCCAGCACTTGAGAGGAATTCTGCACACGAAAGAAAAGCAATCAGCCACCAGAATANGGAGGCCAAGATAGAGGGGCTAATGTGTCGGATTCCAGCACTTGAGAGGAATTCTGCACACGAAAGAAAAGCAATCAGCCACCAGAATAAACGGACATAGTGGTAGATGACGGTTTCAGAGAACAAAATGGCGAAATGAGAAGGTACGGGCCAGCGCTGCCGCTGGCCCGCGCCGCAATCACCGTGCCGTCACGCGGTTATTCTGGCGGATCGAGACCGTACTCCTTCTTCGCGATCGTCAAGAACGTCGATGCACGCACACGAGGTTGCGCTCGCTCGTCGTCGAGCGAGTGCTTCACCAGCATGTCGACGAGTCGCCACAGTGAGTACAGCAAACACGCGAAGATGAAGTTGAAGAACCGGTAGCGTTGGTCTTTGCTGGTGGTTTCGGCCATGAACGTCTTGGTTTTCTTATAGCCGTTTTCGATACCCCAGCGGTTCGCGTATTGTCGCGTGAACCGCGCTATCTTGTGCATTACCGCGGTTTCGGTCTTTTCTACGTCTCCATCTGAGACCGTCAGGTCTGGGTGATTCGTCTCGAAGACGACGTGTTGTATGCCGTCGTCCTCGACGGCATACGACTCCTTGTCCGACGACTCTTCTTTCGTTTCCAGGAATTTCGACCCTATAGCCCAGTCAATCGTCTCCTCATCGGCTCTATCACCAAGTATGTCGAGGAATTCCTCGCCGAGTTCCTCACGAACACCCTGCTCTTCGGTAGGACTCTCGGCAGCCGAATCGTCTTCGGCTGCCGAGTCCAGATCCACATTCTCACCCCTATCAGGTAGCAGTTCGTCGCTGTTGACGTTGGCTCTCGGAACCCAGAGCCGCCTCCGCGGCGGCCGCCAGCCGGACGCCGCGGTGGTCTTGAGATGTACCGAGATATCATCCTCAGCGAGCTGCTGTGCGGTGAGTTTCTCGTCTCGGAACATCGCCGACGGGTTGAGGTAGTGAACACCGTATATCTCGCAAACACCTTTGACAGCATCGTTGTCGAACTCTCGATCCATCAGGACGAGATCGATATCAACCATGTCTGTCGCGTGCTCGAGCAGATCTTTGACGATCTTGTCACGTTTCATCCCTTTCGTTACCGGAATGGCATCCAACACGAACGGCATATCTTGCCCGACGACTTGGACGGTCGCGTACTGGTACGCGACCTCCAAATTCTTCTCCTTCGTGCCGATAATTTGCTTCTTGAGCTCCTCTGTCTCGCGTTTTCCGTAGAAGGGATCGCCCTCAGTGATGTCGATTGCAGTGGTCTGCTTGCCGGTGAGCTTTCCTTTCTGTCGAGCACGGGCGATGACTTCGGTCATCGCCCTGCGGTGGTTTCGACGCTGTTGTTTGGTGGAGAGGTCGCGGATGCAGTTGCGGTGGTACGAACCGGTAGGCGTCCGTTCACGTGTGGTGTCCTCGACGAAGTCACACGCACCAGTCTCGGCGTAGAGATCGGCACGACAGCCGAGATAGGGGTGTAACTCGAGGAAGGCGTTGTCGTGGATCTCGGGGTCGTCGGGCCGGTCGAAGTCTACGACCGGCCCGACCAGTGGTTTCGCCGTTTGCCAGACTTTCTTAGCTGTGCGACGAGCGAGCCGCCGCTCCGATCGGGCGCTTCGGTCGGTATCGTCGTCATCACCGGTTTCTTCCGGGTTGAAGGCGTGGCCGGAGACGGCCACGCCGTGAACACGGGCAACGCGAACCACCTTTTCGACAGTCTTGCGGAGGTCTTCACGATATTCCTGAGTGAAGCGGTCGTGCCANAGCGTCGACTGATCGGGACAGGACTCGACGCCGAGCGCGTCGCGTAGCGACGTCTCGGCATCGAGGTACTGACAGAGCGCCGTTTCGTGCTCCCAGCCGTGATAGAGACGGATGAGGTGGAGTCGTGTGATCAGCCCGAAATCGGCCGTATTCGCGTGCCAAGAGGCGTACGGATCATCGATCGGCGTGCCGCCGATCGTGATCGGAAACCATGCGAGAAACACTTCGATATCGGTGTGGGCAGGGTGATCAAACCAGTACGATGCGAGGTGAAAACCGCGCCAGGAAACGGGTTCCTGCTCGAGATCGTTCTCGGCGAGTCCCCAGCATCTGCGGGCGTAGTCGTTTGATTGATCGCGCAACGGTTCGAACGCTTCGCCGCGTGTGGTGGCTGTGTGGGCCATCGGGTTCGCCGATGGCCCACTGGCCACTCAGACCGATGCATTGAGACTGACGTTCAGCACCAGTGCAATCAGCACGGTCCCGCTCGAAATCCAACGCATTGGGACTGTCATCTTGGACTACTCCGCGNCATTGAGACTGACGTTCAGCACCAGTGCAATCAGCACGGTCCCGCTCGAAATCCAACGCATTGGGACTGTCATCTTGGACTACTCCGCGGCCATATAGCCACAACTTCGGGATGTGGATTTCTACAAACTACCAGACAACTGATAATCTGAGAGAGCAGCGACTGTTGTCGCTGCGATCGACACGATCTGCCAACGGTTCTGGATTAGTCACCTCAGCAATCGATATGATGCGTTGATACCTCTCCCTGCCCCGGATTCGGAACTGCAATGGCAACAGAAATGACGTCGACGCTGGACGACGACGCCCCCGCGCTGGCGGGGGCGATCGTCCACCATGCTGGGCTGGTCTGTGAGACTGTCGATCATCTCTGGCGAGTCCTCAGCGACGTCTCGATCCCGATCGATGGCCTAACCGACAACCGCCAACAGCACAAAGTCACCAACGGTACCGAGCCGATGGCACGGGTCTACATCTACCAGACGATCTACGACCTCGCGCAAAGCGAGGTCGCAGATCACCTCAAGAACCGGCCAGCACTGCTGAAAGGACTGGGCATGGACAAACCGCCGACCCAGCAGAATCTCTCGTACGCGTGGAAACAGTTCAGTCAGCAGACCAGGACCACACTCGATGCCGCCGCAACGGGGATCGCTCTGGAAGCCAACGACCACGACATCATCCCGGACGCCCTCGTACCGACACAGCCCAGCGACGACGATATCGAGGACGAAAACGACGAGCCAACGGCGACGCGTGAATACGTTCGCAAGCAGGGAAGCAAAGTCGTCGAACTCGCCCGACGCCACGGCTTCGGCGAGTTCGACTCTGACAGAGCTGAGAACAGAATCTACGAGGACGAACAGATCCTTGATCTGTTCTCCGACGCCTGTCTCACCCAAGGCAGTGCGCACTCTGAGGGAGAGGCCGGCTGGTTCCTCGATGAGAACGACGTCTGCGACGATTCAACGTTCCTGCGGGTGATCAAGCAGTTCGCAACGCCAGCCGGTGAGGAGCTCCCCAACCCGCTACAGGAGTACAGGATCGAGGATGTAGTGGCGTTCACTGAACGGTTCCATGAAGCTGTCATGGACGCGTTCGACGGTGCGACGGAGAACATTCTCCGCACGATCCGCCACGAGGATCCATTCGATGACCGCCACGTCGTGGCGGCCATCGATTTCACCCACGTCCCCTACCACGTCTGGCCGTGGGTGGACAAGGACGAAGAGATCCCGAAGCCGGACTATCCGCCGATGGTGAGCGGATATTACGATGATGGCGAGGTGAAGTACGGCTATACGTTCGCGACGATCACGATCGTCGGGAACGATGTCCCGATCATCCTGGGCATTGAACCGGTCAAGGAGCGGTCGGAGTGGGAACCAGCCGACACACCGGCCGATTCGAAAGCCGAGGTGGTCGCTCGACTGCTGGGCGCTGCCCAGCAGTACGTTGCTCTCGACGAGGTACTGCTGGATCGAGGGTTCTACAGCAGCGACGTCTACGCCGAGATTCACGACCGAGACCTAATCTATACGACGCCGGTGCCAAAGTACGATGACGACTACGACGTGATCAAGGAAATCCAGAGCAAGGAGAACGTTGATGCGGCCGTCAAGCACGACGTTCCGCTAGCGATTGACGGCGATGTCCACCACACCGCCGAGCTACTGTATGTTCCCGCGACTAATGAAGACGCCGACGACAACTATGCGGTGTTCGTGACCAACCGTAATCACGTCGAACCCGACGAGATCACTCACGTCACGAATAGTTACAGCCGTCGTTGGGACATTGAAAATCAGTACAAGTCGCTGAAAGCGTTCCTGCCGAGGCACTGTTGATTTAGCGGAAAACTGCCGTACATAAGCTGGATGAATCGGTATTTGCTCGATTTTCTTAGCGACCCATACATTCATTTAGGCAGTAATGAATCGTTCATACGGTCGATCCCGGCTTCGTAATCGATTCTATCAGGTTCCTGATATAAGTTTGTTGAGGAAATTATCCCGCATCTTTCCGGCGATTTTTGCTAATTTAACAGTGCCTATTCGGGATACGTTTCGATCTGTCGGATCGATTAGTTGGACCAGGGGAGGTCCGGGAACAGACTCGAAGCGGTCTCCTTCAACGAGAAGGCGGTGATCGCCCCGGGAGACATCGTTGAGATACTGGCAACTGCGCTCGCGGATTTGACTATCTTTTGCAACGACATGACGTCGTTCATGTACGACGCGATGACGGCGGCTGTAAAGGCGTCCGTCGAACCGATCGGGTGTTTGGGAGTGACGCCGAATCCGTCGTGGTTAGCCACCCCTTCGAGTTGCTCACTCGTCACGTAGCCGAATGCGCGAACGCTATCAATACACAGAAAGACTGCCTCTGGCCCCATCTCACACAGTTTTAGCGCCAGCTCGGAGGGGTCGGAATACTTGTAGCCCGCAGCAGCGAGTTCGGAGGGAGTTCCCATAACGATGTCACTCAATTCGATCGCGGCGGAAATGTCTCGTTCCACCTGCCCCGGCCGAGACCAGAGTTGCGGTCGGGTGTTCGGGAAAAACGAGACGGTACATCCTTGCTTACGTGCACGCCTCATGAGAGACAGAGTCGCCGTTCGACTCGGCTCGGAGCCAAGCGGTACGCTCGTGATGTGGACCCACTTGGTGTCGGCGAGTACCTCGTCCGGGATGAGGTCAGGTTCCATCCTCGTATCCGCCGTTTGGTGTCTATAGAAGGTAAATGAGAGGTCAGACGGAGATTCGGTATCCCTGGACACAACGGAGAGTGACGTTTGCGCAGTCGCGTCCGTCTCGAAATAGGTGAGCGGTATCTCGTGTTCGCTGACCGTGTCTTTGAGGAACTTCCCGAACGGGTCACGTCCGACGCGAGTTCGTAGGAGTGGAACTTCGTCTAGGTTTGCTAATCCGATTGCAACGTTGATAGCGGATCCCCCGGCCCGACGCTGAAATCGGTTTACGTTCTCGGTTGGACCAACTGATTCCGGGAGGAAATCCACAAATGCTTCCCCCATTACCAGAATATCGTACGTCATCTATCCACTACTTTTGTGCGAAAGCTATTATATGCTGTGTTCACGGTCCGCACGGTCGTCGGCACCCCTCCGAGTCCGTGATCAGCGTCAGTTCTTATCATCGTTATTCTTAATGTTTTTGTCGCGGAGGGTGATTTGTCGGGCCTCATAATCCTCGATCCCGCTATTCCAGCCACCGACTGATACGACGTTTCCGGAGTTACTGTCATGGTCTTCTGCGTTGATTACGAGATACGCGCGGATATCCGAATTAGATTGGTAGTAGTCGAGTAGTTCACCCGCGATTGAAATCGGTTGCTTGCGTCGTGTATCGAAGCCCTCGATCTCAACCAGTAGAGTCTCCGACGTGCCTAGTTCTCGGACCGAACTAACGTACTCGATACAGTCTTTGATCCGGAGAAACGTTCTCGGCAACTCTTGAACGTGCTCGGAGAGACGAATCGGCTTCGATTGGGACCAGAGCAAGTCGGTGATGAACCGGTCGAATAGGAAGGAAACCTCCGGACTGGTGATGTGGAACCCTTCGGAGGTATTCGGACCTGCGTGGGCGGGATGGCCTATCCACAGTAAACAGGTCTCCCTGTCGGCGCAGATAGCGACTGGTTCTTCCTTCGGCGTCCCACGAACCTGTGAGGCGAGCGTCGTCACTGACTCCAGATTGATGGTTTGATCTTCGATGAACTCTCGGGGAACGTTCGAGATGATACACTTTGAGTGAACGTCGTCCGGTATCTGTCGGAATATCGTCTCGTACTTACCGAGCAACTGGTACGGGAATGTAAGCGAGATTGTCACCGAGGGGATCTCGACAATACGCTCAAGGTAGTTTTCGATCGTAGCTTCGTTTTTGAACATGGCTATTTCCGTCCCGATGTCTTCTTGCGTCTGGTACATATCCTCCATATGCGTCATCGCGACGTTTATCTCGTCCTGAACAGATTGAAACGCATCAGAAGGCGGGAGCGCGTAGGCGTGTTTTGGGGACTCGTTGATGACTTCCACTAAACCCTCGTCTTGGAGTTTCTCGGTAATGTCGTACACCCGTTGACGTGGAACGCCGCTGGAACCGGCGATATCGGCCATCGACTGTTTTCCCGTCCGCAGGAGGGAAATGTAAACGTCCGCTTCGTAGTCAGAGAGAGAGAAATTGTTGACCAGAATTCGCCGAATAAACTGGTCATCCTCGTCCATACACGAGTCATCCTCCTCGAACCGCATTAAGGTACCGTATTGGCATCATACGCAAGGAGCTGACTATCGTACCACTACGACCAGCCATCCCGAACAATCTATGTTCGTCAGGCGAACGACCAACCGAATAGAATGGTAACGGAAAGTTCGATTGTGGCGATTAATATTACCGTAGGCCGGAAGTTTTGATATGCCAGCGGAATAATCGCTGATATGGCCAAGGAAGAAAACAAGATTCCCGACCTCACGAAACGTCGAGTCCGCGAGCAACTCGCGGACGAGACTGATCCGAAGGCGATCAGACGTTTCACCGCTGCTCGTGAGTATCTTGAAGGACTCTCTCCGGCCGATATTGAGGACAACGCTCATCCCGATACATTGTAACACAGCAGTTTCTCGAACCAGCTGTCTGGTGAGTTGAGTTTCAGGGCGAGAAAGCGGAGGTATTTCTGGAGATGGTGCTTCGAGACACCTCTGAACTTCGCCAGCCACTGGCGAAGGAAGCTGTGGCGGTTCTCGCAGGTGTTCGTGTGGGCATCACCGATGACGTATGTGTCGGAGTGGGTGACGGCCAGATGGCCGTCCACCCCTTCCTTGTCCTCGATGTCGTCGTAGATCGTGTAGCCATCGGTGCAGAGGATGACGTTTCCACCGCCGTACTCGGCGATATCTTCGTTAGCATCTTGTAGGTTCTCACAGACGAGAAACCGAACTCGTCCGTCATCCCGACGGACGAGTGTCAAGACTGGCGGTTTGTCTGACTCGAAGGTTCCGCGTCCTTTTTTGAGAGTCCGCGCTCGCGCGGACTCGAATCCTCGTCTTCGACTCCTTTCTCACCAGCTGTGACGTAGACCTCGTCAGCTTCGCACACACCGTAGAGGTCGAATTCGTCGATATCACCGCTGATGTCCTGGACTTTGTGGACGAAGTTGAGCACGGCTTCGTAGTCGCGATCAAGGTCACGAGCGATCTGAGCGGTCGGCTCAGATCGCATCTCCTTGACGATGTAGAACATCTCTTCGAGTCCGAACCGATGCTGCCAGAAGATCGTCTTCGTGAGGTCGCTGAAGTAGGTCTCGCAGTGCTTGCACCAGTACTGCTGGGCGTCCTTGTCGGTTGTTCCGCGTTTGACCACGGCGTCATCTCCGCAATGGACACACGTCACCGTCTCGCCCGTTTCGGCGAGACGGAGACGCTCGAAGCATCGCTCACGCGGTGGAAGGAATACCTGAACTGACTCTTCGTCCATCGTTGGCCGATGTTTGATCCNAGCATCGCTCACGCGGTGGAAGGAATACCTGAACTGACTCTTCGTCCATCGTTGGCCGATGTTTGATCCGCCAACGGAATTGGCGTTACGATCTATCGAGATGAGCGATTGAGGACAAATACGGATGGGGTCGCCAAACCGTCTACAACTGGTTGAATCGCTTCGTAGAGCGCGGCTTCTAATGCTCGGGATGATTTTTGCAAATGCCCGAAACCTGTTCCTCATTCGAATCTCCTGCACACTGTCTGAGTTCGCGAAGTAACGTATCGAGTGCTGAGTTAACTTTCAAACCTTTTCTCGCTCATTAGACGCCGCGCTCTACGACAAATCTCGCCCCGGTCGTCCTTCCCACCTCAGAGACGAGCAGCTTGAGGAATTCTCCGCTGTGCTCCATGAACCTCCTGAAAAAGCCGAATACGACGATCCAGCGTGGAGTACCGCTCTCGCCCAGCACTACCTCTTGGGAGCATTCGATATCGCTTTCTCCCGCCGCCACACTCGCTGTAGTGTCCGCCAAAGATTTCGTCGGCGCTATCTCCCTGGCGATCAATCAGGTGAGATGAAACTTGATCAGGATGATGTCACCCGGATATGTAAGCGAGTTGTCGAACACGACATGGACACGGGGCTGGTCGCCGAGCAGTTCGAGATTAGTCGGCGGCGGGTCCAGCAACTCGCCAAACCCTACCGCGAGAGCGGAGAGATTCCACAGTTGGAGATACCCGGCCGCAAACCCTACGCGGACCATCCCGACAACCTCAAAGATCGAGTGCTTGACCTCCGCCAGCGCCGAGGCGCTGGCGCGGTCGTCATCGCGCACGTCCTCCGTGTCAGAGACGGTCTCTCGCTTGCCAATAACCGCGTCCACGAAATTCTCCAGGAGCACGACCACGTGAGCGAGAATCCAACCAAGCAGGGCCGTAAACGGCCGTGGGTCCGCTTCAAGCGTGAGTATTCCGGCGTCAGCGTCCACCTGGACTGGTACCACAACGACCGCGGACAGCAGGTGCTGGCGGTCGAAGACGACGCCTCACGGCGCGTCTTCGACATGATCGAGACCGACACCAGTTCGGCAAGCCGTGCCGTCGAACTCCTTGACAGCGTTGGCGAGGAGTTCGACAGTCCGGTCCCGATCTTGGAGGTGATCACCGACCACGGCTCGGAGTTCGTCAATCCACGTCGAGAGGATCGGCCGGATTGTGATCACGAGTTCGAAGGCTATCTCTTCGACAATGACATCGAGCACACGCTCTGCAAAGTCGGGCGGCCACAGTCGAACGGGAAGATCGAACGGTTCTTCCAGACCTACGAGAAGCACCGCTGGCGGTTCGGAACCCTGGATGAGTTCCTCACCTTCTACAACGAGGAGCGCCCGCACATGAGCCTCGACTGGGAGAATCTGGAAACGCCAGCCGAGGCGTTCGAGCGGTTGGTGCCATCGCCAGCGGCGGGCGGTGGCGACCTGCTCGCAACCGAGGTGACCGTCGATGGATGACCGACGAAATCTTTACCGGACAGCACACGCCGCCACACTCGCCGACTCATGCATAAGGCCGGGGTCTCACCGGAGAGACCCCGGCGGGAGCCGACCTCTGCGGATGAAGACGAACACGGGGAGTTCGAACAGACAGTCAAAAAAAGTAGGCCGCCGTGACGAGGACGCCACGGTCGTCACGATCGACCAGACGCGAAAAGCGGTTGGAGCGGATCTCTACGCAGCATGATATCCGGTTGGCGAGAGGCCGACCGTGGGCGTGTCTACCTCTCGCGAGGGCGTGAACCTGCTGGGAGCAGTCACTGAGTACGGCGAGACGTCGGTGCTGGAGTGTGGACCGGTGAGGTGACGATCCGCTTTCTGGAGCATCTCCAAGCGGAGTTCGGCGAGAAACTGGTCGTATTGTTGGATCAGACGACGACTTCACCGCTGGGGCGGTGAAGGACTTCGCCGCCGATGGACCAATTGAGCTGGTGTATTTCCCGACGGGGTCGCCGGATCTGAACCCAACCGAAGAGTACTGGCGACAACTCAAACTCGCCTTAGCAAACCGCTACTTCGGCAGTTGTGCCGAGATCCGCTCAGCTGTCTGGACAGCACTCGAATCGATTAGTCCACCAGGTGTCTATCAATACCTCTGTTCCTGAGTATGTGCCACGGGGTCCGTGACGGCGGACCGGCCAGAATAACAAATGTATTGCTGTTATATTTCCCGAGAGAATTTCGATAATCGTCATCACTATTGTGACAACATTCGGATCAACAGAGTGCGCTGGTAGATCGTCACTGGGGACGTCTCGGAACTGGTCCCAAACGCAGGAGATGGGAGCGGGTTCATGTAGCATGAGGAACCTTGCCCATTCAACCCAAATGTTAATTTTCGGGGACGCTAATCGATCTTGAGAGCTGAGAAATCGCACCAGTTTGGGGGGCGTTGATGCTCGGCAGCGACGCAACATGAGAGGTCAAATGGTTAGGACGCGTTGCGAATGCGTTCACCGACGCGTCACTCGAAGCTCTCAGGGCATCCGCACTGTCTACTTTCGGTAGTTCCCAATCGAGTTGAGAGACGGAGCTAAAGCATCGGTCTAATTGGAGAAGATGTCTGGTTGAGTGAGTGTGTTACAAATACCTCAACCAGACGGGTTCCTTTCGGCGTGGGACGTCAAAGGTGTAGCGGCGGATGTGATCAGAGAATCCCCCTTGCCAGGGATCGAGGGATCGCCCCTCGATCCTGGCGACATCTGGTCCGTCGTTATCCTTGCTAGCGTCAACCAGACCTCCGTTCGGGAAGTCTACGCCGAGAATCGCGAGGCCCCCTGCGACGATACCGTCTTCGACTGGCTCCACACCCTTGACCGAGGTTGGCTCGAGTTCGCCGCTAATCTCCTGTTCATGCAGTTGGCCCTGACGATCCTCCACCCCGAGCGGTCGAGGATCGTCTCGATCGATTTCGTCGATAACCCCTATCACGGCACCTACAGTGATGAGGAAGGCGAACTCTGTCGTATGAGCTCCAAAGACGGTACCACGACCTGCCACCGATATTGCACCGCTTACCTCGTCGCTAACGGGAAACCGGTCACTCTTCCCCTGACCTATGTCCGCAGCGACGAGAAGGAAGCTGACGCAGTCGAGCGCGTTCTCGACCGCGTCGAGGCCTATCCCTTCGAAAATCGAGTTGCTACTGGCTGATTCAGGCTTCTACAACGAGCGTGTTATCCGCCGCTCACGAGAGATCGCTGCAACAGTCGTGCCGGTCGCCGAGTAAGGCGACCGGCTCGAAGAGAAGCTTGAGACGCACAAATCGTACATGACGATCTACCGGATGTACAAGGACAGCGAGCGGGAACTCCGCTTCCCGCTCGCGGTTTCGGTCTCGTATCAGAACGGCGATCGCGGCAAACACAGTAAAGTGGTTCGAGGGTATGCGACGTGCGATTTAGGCGATCGCACGCCCGCACAGATCGAGCACCGCTATCGGAAGCGATCGGCGATCGAATCCAGCTATCGGCTGTTTCAGAGTGCACGAGCGGTAACGTTGACGCAAGACCCGATTGTGCGGTTTGCGTTCGTGGTGGTAGGCTTCCTGCTGGAGAATCTGTAGTTGGTGCTACGGTAGGCGGTCGTCGCCCGCCCACGTCGGGGCGGGCGCGACCTGTCTGAGGAGTTCATGTTCTCGGTGTTCTGTGACTGGATCCGCCACGCGCTCGAAGAAGAGTTGGAACGGCGGTGAAAGATCGAGATGAACGGAGTCGGCGTGCCGGATGCGTACACTTCGGCCGCGGGTTGAGGCCAGCCCGCGGCCTCGGGGGTGCCCTTCGTGAGCACCAGCTGTTGACTGGGTTTGAGAAAGGAGCCGATACTGGGAGCTTATGGTACGTAGCAGCGCTTCTGAGCTCCGGTGAACCGGTTCACTGCGACGTTCACTTCGACAGCTCATCGGTTCAGGGGAGAAGTTGAGATTTCAGTTGGGAACTACCGAGTATGCACGTTGAAATCCGGCGATGGTACGGGCTTCCCCATCGACGGCGAAGTCCATGATCAGCGTCCAGACGAGCATCGTGATGTCGATTTTCCGGCCACGCTGGACGACATCGCGCTCGCGCGCGATGTCTTCGATTAGCTCGGCGGGAAACAGGGAAGTCAGCCGCTGTCATATGTGATCTGGGGAGAGTTGGTTTAGCACATTCTCTCCCCACGCGGTCTACAACGATAGACTCGTCAATCGAGCGCAGTCTCTTAATTTACCGTCTTAACCGAACACGGATGATCAACCGACCAAGCAGCCCGTTCGGCTGTGTTGAATCGCCATAGGGCGGTGGATTTCACTGCTTGACGGAACGTTTGATGTTGTAGACGACACACATCAGGGTGATCTCTCGGAACTCCCGATACCAGTCACGCGCTCGCACGGCGTAGCCGAGCGAGCGCTTCAC
>NZ_AOME01000090.1 GCF_000336935.1 Halococcus salifodinae DSM 8989
TTCGTCGATATCACCGCTGACGTCCTGGACTTTGTGGACGAAGTTGAGGACGGCTTCGTAGTCTCGGTCGAGGTCCCGAGCGATCTGAGCGGTCGGCTCAGATCGCATCTCCTTGACGATGCAGAACATCTCTTCGAGTCCGAACCGATGCTGCCAGAAAATCGTCTTCGTGAGGTCGCTGAAGTAGGTCTCGCAGTGCTTGCACCGGTATTGCTGGGCGTCCTTGTCGGTCGTTCCGCGTTTGGTGACGGCGTCATCTCCGCAATGGACACACGTCACCGTCTCGCCGAAGCGGGCGAGACGGAGACGCTCGAAGCATCGCTCACGCGGTGGAAGGAATACCTGAACTGACTCTTCGTCCATCGTTGGCCGATGTTTGATCCGCCAACGGAATTGGCGTTACAATCTATCGAGATGAGCGAACATCAGGATTGCACCCGGAACCGCCGTTCGATTTCACTACCTACTGCTCGCTGACCAGTCAGCGGGCGTAGAGAAGAGTTGCCAAGCCGAGCACGTTGAGACAAATATATTGTTGCTAATAAATAGGGGCAGACTTAAGTAGCCGTCTTCTAATAGTGGTTTGTGACAGTCTATGCAACAGCATAACGATCGTACAAGCGGTATCGGATGGCAATATTCTGACGTCCAGAGTTTAAAACCTCATATCACACGGCCATCCAATGGAATAATAGGGTTTTCAATTAGCGTGGCATCTGAGACATCATCCAAGACTTCGTCAGGTGAGTCCGGTATTCATGTCTGTACAGAACAACGCGAGTACAATTGGCTGCGGTTCCACAATCGGTTGATGTATTTCAACAATTCATAGCCATTAGATAAATAACTGCAATCCACAAATCAATAAACAATGAAAAACGGAAAGATTAGCCGAGCAGAAGGTTTCGCCCTGGCACTGGGAATAAATATCGGAGGGGGCCTATGGGTTTCTCCGGTGGTAGCTTCATCAATCGGTGGACCAGCAACTATTATCATGGCTGCAGTGGCTGTTTTACCGGTCTTTTTGGCGGCACCAATCTACATTACTCTCTCTAAAGTGTGGTCTGTATCACCGGGACATTATCGGTACCCTGCTGCATTTTTCAGCTCTGGCGATGGATTGATTGGGCAATTCCTAGGTTGGATTGTAACCTGGAGCTGGGACTTAATGATTGCATTTGCGCTCATACAATCCGTGTTAATAAGCAGTGCAGTATACATTCAGCAGTTGGTGCCCGGAGTACCTGCAATAGCGATTAATGCTGCACTACCGTTAGGAGTTATTGTTATTGTTTGGTTTGGACTACGAATTGTGGGAAGGGCAGAGCTAATAATAGCTATTGTTTTGCTTCTCTCGGTTATCATCTTGCTGGCTCTGGGATTGATAAATATCAACGCTGAAAACCTAACACCGGTCGCTCCAAATGGCACTATATCGCTACTCACCGCAGCAGCACTGCTTTTCAATACTGTTTTGGGTAGCCTTCAGGTTATTGATGTGAGCGGTGAGATAGAGGATTCTGAGCGCTCATTTGGAGGGATTTTGATATATAGTACGCTCATAACAGTTTCAATTGTCACCCTAATCATTCTTATTAGCGTAGGTATACTGCCATATAATGAACTGAGCAATGAGACTCTTCAAGCAGTGACAAGTCAGTACTTGCCGCCATTTTTGGCGGTAATCCCGACAATTGGAGCACTGTTAGCGGGTGTTTCGACTAGTATTGGCGTTATTCCTATTGTCTGTCGGCATGTACAAGCAGCAGCTGACGATGGCATTCTTCCAAAATGGGTGAGCTCTACTAATTCTTATGGAGAACCGACTTACATCCTAATTGCTCTAGCGATTATCTGTGCGGGAGGCGTGATAATCCAACCACCGATCAGCACGTTGGTTAGCGCTGGTACCGCACCTAATGCGGTCCTAGTCTTATTACTATGTATTGTCGGGGTTCGACTTCCTACTCAATATCCGGGAATATTTGAGCGGGATGAAATCGAAAATTCAAAGTTCCTTAACCCTCGCTCAGTTCGTTGGTGTTCAGTTTTAGCTTCTATGGTCCTTATTGCGATGACTGTTCTGGCAGCAATTCAAGACACAGTAGGTGTGCTGTGGTATGTTGGGTTTTTATCGATAGGTGCAACAATCTACCTATATCGATATTTGAATGGGTTTGTAAAGACTGCCGATATACCAGACATGCGAGATCGAGCCGGATTGTCCGATGACTAGTAACTCGGCTTTGCACGTTGAAGTGCGTGCGTGACGTAGGTAGCGACGAAGATGGATGATACCGATCACGGACTTTCTGTCGTGCACGCACGTGTTCGACGAGTTCGAGTCGCTGTCACCGGAGCAACGTCATCACGCCAAAACCTACGCCACAGGTCTTGTTGCTGGCAGCAACAAGACCGTGGCGGGCATCGCACGCGAAGTTCTTCCGGCCAGAAGCAAACGCGCCCTCAACAAGTTCCTCACCGAATACGACTGGGACGAACAGCAGTTCAACCACGACCGACTGAACGAACTCCAAAAACACGGTGAAACGCGCTGGACACAGGACGGCTACATCATCCTCGACGACACGATTACCGAGAAAGCCGGGGACGAAGTCCCCGGCGTCGGCCACTTCTACGATCACGCTGAAGGCGACACTGTTTGGGGCCAAGACATCATCTACGCTTTCTACGCCGACGACAAGACCACCTACCCGCTCACCTTTCGCCTCTACGAACAGCAAGACGAAGATGACCAAGACCACGATACGAAGTACGATCTGGCCAGAGAGATCGTCACAGAACTCGAAGAAGAGGTAGGTGTCCGCAGGAACACCTACCTCTTCGATTCGTGGTTCGCTCACAGCTCCGAGCTCTCCGCACACATCGAGTCCTACGGCAAGAACTGGATCGGCCCGCTTCGGAGCAATCGACAGGTAACCTACGGAGGCGACCAGATCCGCGTCGATGCGCTGGAAGAGCGCATCGACACGACCGAACGCGACATCGACGATGACACCTACCACATCTGGACGAAGAAGCTTCCCGTCTCCCAACTGGGAGACGTGAAGCTGGTCATCGGCGAGAAAGAAACCGACGAAGATGACGAGGAGAACCCGATCAAGTACCTCGCCACGAACAAGATCGACGCATCGACCGAACACGTGATTCGCTCGTACGCGATGCGCTGGCGCATCGAGACGTTCTTCGAGGACTCGAAACAGGATCTTGGCTTGGAGACTGCGAGATGCAGACCGACGAAGGTGCCAGTGGCGACTGGCACCTTCTGATGGCTGCCTACAGTCTCGTTCGTCTTGATCCTGAGTCGAGCGCCTTGGGGACGGTTCGCTCGAAGGCGTCATCGCTTCGAGCGAACCTCGAATATTCACTGAAAGAAGCTGTGTACAACCTCCTCTCGTGGATCCGGGATAACGACGATC
Source organism: Halococcus salifodinae DSM 8989 (assembly GCF_000336935.1). Classification (NCBI taxonomy): domain Archaea; kingdom Methanobacteriati; phylum Methanobacteriota; class Halobacteria; order Halobacteriales; family Halococcaceae; genus Halococcus; species Halococcus salifodinae. The sequence goes on from NZ_AOME01000090.1 coordinate 3,441, forward strand.
GCGGCGTCACTGACCTCATGAACGAAATCGACCACCTCTTCATTCACTCAACAGCCGAGGCCAACGTGCAAAGCTGAGTAGTAAATAACATAGCCTGTGGCTATTCATTTTATACAATGCCCTTCCGTCTGATGCTAATCCTATGAAAGAGTATCTTTTATGGTTATCTAATATCAAAAAGACTTTAGTGGGGGCAATCCTTGTAGTGAATGATGCCGACAATATACATTGATATCGACTCGCTGAGAGCCGACCATGTTGGGGCATACGGTTACGATGCACCAACGACACCAAATATCGATGAATTCGCTGAAGAGAGTGTTCTTTTTGAAAGGAACTATGCATCTAATTCTCCGTGCATGCCCGCTCGGGCAGCACTTCTTACAGGTAGATACGGAATTCACAATGGTGTAGAAACACACGGTCCACCTTCTCAAACGCACAATTCACCTGCATTCTGGATTGACTGGGGAGGCACATGGGGGAATCAGATCGATGAGCGTCCTTGGTGGACGTTGCCCGAACTATTCTACAATCAACGAACTCAAACGTGTGCAATTTCATCGTTCCCTAGACATCCTGCCCCGTGGTTCAATCACGTCTGGCATAGAGTATATCAACCGCAAGAGCCAGAAGGCCCCGAAGAGTCGTTCCAAACAGTCCGTGGTGAATCAGTAATTGACCTCGCTCTTGAATACATTAGCAAACATCTCAATGATGAATTTTTCCTCTACATACAACTTTGGGATCCGCATGGTCCATACAAAAGATCTGAAGAAGAAATAAGTGAATTTCGGGGTCAGCCACTTCCCCCCTATCCGACTAAGGAAGAAATTGAGGCTCATCAAGAGTGGGATGCATGGCGGTCAGCACCAGATATGAGTATATCCGACCGAGATGATCTTGCGGAGATGCTTGCTCACTATGATGCCGAAATCCGATATGCAGATACTCATGTAGGTCGATTGTTTGACTACTTAAAAGAAAACGATATATACGATGATTCGCTTATTACCGTGAGCGCCGATCATGGTGAAGAATTTGGTGAACACGGACTTTATCGAGAACACTGGAGTACTCACGAAGGGACACAGCACATACCGCTAATCCTTAAGCCACCCACAAGTACACCAGCAGAGCTAGGAAGGCGGAAACAGCTGGTCACAAATGTTGACATAGCGCCGACCCTTGCAGACTACGCTGGATATGAGGCGCCTGCGCAATGGCAAGGCCAGTCGCTTCGGCCAGTCATTGAGAATAATGAGGCAAGCTGGCGTGATCATATTGTCTTCGATCATGGCCTCTATACCGCCCAGCGAACGATTAGAACGGATCGCTGGAAACTAATTCGTACATATCACTCGGGCCTGTGGCCAAGTGTGGTTCCAGATAGTCAATTATACGATATGCATGACGATCCTTGGGAGCGCAAAAACGTTGTTGAATCAAATTCAGATATAGTTAAAGATTTGAAGATGCAAATGGATAATTGGTGTGAAAAGCATGCATCAGAGGGAAAGGACCCACTGCAAGAAGTTGTAGAAGAAGGCCCTGCTGGTTACCTAGCATTCGGGGACGGTTACGATGGGGTCTAATTGAAATTGATAGAGTCATAATCTGCCGTGTGGTTCTACATCGTTACGGAGCGTGTCATAGAAAGCATCACGTGCGAGGTTGCAGGGCGTTGGAATTGTGTCCGAGCGTGTCATAGAATTCGTCACACAGCTCAATAGCAGGCTGAGAAACAGTATCTGATACGGAACCGAATAGTGTCGTTATTCAGAACCAGCGGGAGCAGGCCTCTCGGACGAGATCCGAATACTGTGCCAACCGTTCTATGACACGCTGTCGTTACGAACTATTCGAGTTCCAACTAACCATTAGTGTGGGCAGTGTCTAGTGCCCCTTCAGTCATGAACTGCTAGCTTTATCTCTGTAGAGCGCCTCTACGTAGTATTCAGACGTGTTCTGAAGTACATCATGCCACGGACCCCGAAGTACGTCGTCGATCTCTCTGCCGATGAACGAGCCGAACTCCAAGCGCTTCTTGCAGCCGGCACACACAAAACACGCGTTCTCACGCGTGCGCGATGTCTCCTTCACGCCGATGACGGCTTGACTGATGCGGAAGTCAGTCAAGCCGTCGGCTGCCATCCTGGGACGGTTGGACGCGTCCGCAAACGCTACACTGAGGACGGCCTCGCGGCGATTCATCGCCGCAAGGCCGACCGCATCTACGAGCGCAAACTCGATGGACGTGAGGAAGCCCATCTCATCCGCCTCACCTGCAACGACCCGCCGAAGGGCTACTCTCGCTGGTCGCTGCACCTCCTCGCCGACCATTTCGTCACTCTCAACGAGATCGACGTCGAGTCGATCTCGCATGAGACCGTTCGACAGGTGCTAAAAAAACACGACTGCACCCCCACCGATCCAAAGCCTGGGTGATCAAACCTGAAGCAAACGCTGCATTTGTTTGTCGGATGGAAGACGTCCTTGACCTTTATCACGAACCATACGATCCACAGCGGCCTGTCGTCTGTTTCGACGAGTCCAACAAAGCGTTGCACAAGCAGGTCCGCGATCCGCTCCCGGCTCGACCGGGAGCGGTCGCCCGGTACGACTACACCTACGAACGCAACGGCACGCGAAACCTCTTCATGATGAGCGAACCGCTTACCGGATGGCGGCACGTCGAAGTCACCCAACGTCGCCGGAAACAAGAGTTCGTTCAGCAGATGCAGGCACTTGTCGATGAGCACTACCCGGATGCAGTCCGCATCCGGGTGGTGCTCGATAATCTCGATACGCACAAAGCCTACGCCTTCTACGAGTTCCTCCCACCCCAGGAAGCCCACCGCCTGCTCTCAAAACTGGAGTTCCACTTCACTCCGGTTCATGGAAGTTGGCTCAACATGGCCGAGATCGAGTTCAGTGCGCTCGCTACTGAATGCCTCGACCGGCGTCGGGAACGTATCCGAAACGAGGACGACTCGGTCATCGATTGGCAATTCACAACTGACGACGCACGCATCAAACTCCGCCAGCTATATCCAACAAATCACGATTGAAGCCCCACTAGTAGAGGCGTCAGTTAATTCGTACCCGGTAGCTGTCCCCGAGTGGACTGCCGCTACCGGAGATAAACCTGTGCGGCGCAGTCAAAACACGCTTCGGGTGAACTCCGTCCCGAGCCATCGAAGTGCAGCGACGGCCAATACGTGCCGTCGCTGTACTTGTGGAACGCGAGCTCCCACAAATCCATGTCGCCAGTCCATCCTAACCGGCACATCTTCACGGGGGTTTGGCGAATCTGCTCTTTTTCTTCGGTCGTCGATCCAGGCATGAACCACGGATCACTGTCGAAGACATCCACGTAAGCGTATTTGCCGCGGAACCGGACGTTGACACCCGCGCACCGCTTGGCCCAAGCGGTGCGCGCGTGAGTCTCTAAGCGGTCTTCGAGAGCCTGACGTGCGTACTCCGGGATTGAATCCATTCCAGAGATACGTACTCCGAGAGATTCACTCTATCGTTGGGAGTCTCTCCAGCAATCTCGTCAAATCGTCTCTCGTGTACGTCCACTCGAACGGTTCCGGATCGCTGTTCCACAACTCCTCAAAGCCGGTGATGCGGTCTGCGACCGCATCCACCGAGCGAAAGCTTTCGCCGGCCAGTGATTTCCGCGTCAGCACCGAGAAATACAGCTCGATCTGATTCAACCACGATGCCCCAGTCGGAAGATGGATTCCGATTGCGGTGGGATACTTCTCTTTCAGCCACCATCTGAACGTCGCTGGATGGTGAACACTTCCGTTGTCCACGATCCAGAAGACCCGATCTGCGGTCTGGCAGATCGGGTCGGCCATTACTTCCTCAACGAGTGACTCGAAGTTCGCGCGTGTGTTCCGGTCGACGCAGTGCCCTCTCACAGTCCCAGTCCCAGCCATGAACGCAGATTGGTAGATAGTGGCACCATTCCGATCATACTGGTGTTCGAGACGGACTGATTTGCCCGGTCCCGGCGGAGTCTTCCGCCGGGATCGGGCTGGGATTCCGGTTTTCTCGTCGGCACAGATGATGACGTCCCTCTTTGTGAGGGGCTCGTCTTCCCACGTGCCGGTGTAGAGGTCACAGACACGAGCAGCCTTCTGCTTGAATTGAGGATCGCGCGGCGTCACCCATGACGCCACGGTCCATGGCCGAATCGCCGCCTGCTTGAGCCAGGCGGCGATGGTTGACCGTGCTGGAAACGGATCGAGTTCTTGAGCGGCTTCAGCGTGAATATCGGCGGAACTGAATCGAGACAGCGGGAGTCCGCGGTTGGCCGGGAGTTCACACGCGATAGCGGTGACGAGCGCGCGTGTGGTCTCGTCATAGATACGAGGTCGGCCGGGCCGGGGCTTGTCAGCAAGCCCGGCCCGGCCAGAGTCAGCGTAACGGTTCCGCCATTTCCGCGCGGTCTTGCGGGTACAGGCGAGTTGTTGGCCGATTTGAGTGTTATTGTAGCCGCGAGCGGCTAACAGAACGATCCGAGCACGGAACGCATCACGTTGAGAAGCCGTCGCTCTGCGGGCGACGGCTTCGAAATGCATTCGTTCTGGGTAGGACAGAGTGATCTTGGTTGGTGTGTTGACGGTACGAGAAGACATGAGTTCACGCTCATTACCGGTGAGAGGAGTGGAGCGACTAAGAACTCACCGGGGTGGGTACGAATTAACTGGCAGGTCCACTAGTGGTTTTCATACATAGAACTCCTGATGGGCGACGCTACTTATGACCACACTTGCATCGTCCACGGTGATGCTGAATACGCCGATGGAGACAATGATTTCGACACCTGCGAGAGTCGCGGATTGTTGCTGCTCTTGTGGATCTCACCACATCAAGGCGTCTCTAAGGACGAGGTCACAGCATACGTTAGTATGTTCCAGTCACGCCAGCGCATCTACCGCAAATAAGGGTGAGAAACACTCATACCATCCTTGAAGATGCACTCCGACTCATCAACGGTCATGTACCGAAGAGTGGCCTCCTCAATGATTAAATGTCAAAAAGAATTTGATTCAATCGAAAACTGATAGGCGAACGATTAGCAACACTCTGATTAATTCGTTACAAAGTAAATCTTTTAGCCGCTCGTCTCGTCCCTCCCGACATGGCTACCGTGTCGACAGCACGTGACGAACGCCCCTACATCGACGGGGAGTGGGAGAGCGGCGACGGCGTGATCGAGGTCGACGACCTCGCCGAGGATGGCGTGTTCGGCCGAGTCACCGCCGCGAGCCCGCTCCAGGCTGGAGCCGCGCTCGATGCGGCCGAGAACGCGCAGGCGGCGATGGCCGACTCGACGATCCCCGAGCGAGTGGCGTGGCTCGAAGCCATCGCCGCGGGCCTGCGCGACCGCAAGGACGAACTCGTGGACGTGATCGTTCGCGAAGCGGGCAAGCCGGTTTCGAGCGCCCGCGGCGAGGTCGAGTCGGCCGCCGAACGGTTCGAGCGTGCCGTCGAGGAGGCCCGCGGACTGAGCGGAGAGTTCCGGCCGGGAACCACCGCGGGCCACGAGGGGTGGGAGGCGATCACCAAGCCCGAGCCCCGTGGGACGGTGCTCTGTATCACGCCGTACAACTATCCGCTCTCGACGACCGCGCTTCAGGTCGCGCCCGCGCTCGCCGCCGGCAACAGCGTCGTTCTCAAACCCGCGAGCAAGACTCCGGTGAGCGCCGCGATCCTGACCGACGTCATCGCCTCGACCGACGTCCAGACGGGCGGGTTCAACTTCGTGCCGGGGCACGCAAGCACGATCGGCGACGTGCTCGCCGGTTCGGATCAGATCGATGCGATCGCGATGACCGGCTCGTCGGGTGCGGGCGAACACGTCGCGCGCCAGAGTGGGATCGTGAACCTCCACATGGAGCTCGGCGGGAACGCGCCTGCCGTCGTCTTTCCCGACGCCGACCTCGACGAAGCCGCCGCGGCGTGTGCGAAAGGCGGGCTCAAGTACGCCGGTCAGCGGTGCTCGGCGATCAGCCGTGTTCTGGTCCACGAGTCGATCCACGACGATCTCGTCGAGCGAATCGAGAACGAGATGGACGCCTACCCCACGGGCGACCTCTTCGACGAGCAAACGGCTCTCGGACCGCTCATCAGCGACGACCAGGCCGACTGGGTCGAAGAACTCGTCACCGACGCCACCGATCGGGGTGCCGAGATCGTTCGCGGCGGCGGGCGCGACGGCCAGTTCGTCGAGCCCACGCTGCTCGGCCGTGTTCCGGAGAGCGCACGCCTCGTTACCGACGAGCAGTTCGGCCCCGTGATCCCGGTAACGACGTTCGCCGACGAGGACCACGCTATCGAGATCGCCAACGGTACCGACCTCGCACTCGACGGCTGCGTCTTTACTACTGAGTACGACCGCGCGCTTCGGGTCGCCGAGCGGATCGACGCCGGCGCGGTTCGGATCAACGGTGCACCGAGTCACGGCCTCGGCGACATCCCGTTCGGCGGGAACGAGAAATCGGGCATCGGCCGGGAAGGAATCGGCACGAGTATCGAAGCGTTCATTCGATACAAGAGTATCGTGCTCTAATAACACGATGACGCTACACAATCGCACGGTGGGGACGGACGTTCGGGAACTCGGCGCGCTGGTCGGTGAGGTGCTCGAAACACAGACCTCGACCGACGCGTTCGAGACGGTCGAACGCCTCCGTACTACCGCCATCGACTACCGCAACGGCGAAATCGACTCACGCAACGGCCTCGATCGGACGCTGCGCGGCCTCGACCCTGAGACCGCCGTCACGGTTGCGCGCGCGTTCACGACGTACTTCGAGATGGTGAACCTTGCCGAGGAGCGCGAACGTGTCCGTGCGATCCGGACCGCCTCACAGGAGGGATCGCTCGCGGATAGTTTGAGTGCCGCCGTCGAGAGCCTCGACGACCGCGATCCCGCGGTCGTCGAGCAGATCCTCGAGGACGTGCTGATCGAGCCGACCTTCACTGCTCATCCCACGGAAGCCCACCGTAAAACCGTCAAGGCGAAACTCCGCACCATCGCCGACCACCTCGTCGCACTCGACGAGCGCCGGCTGACCGACACCGAGCACGAGCAGCTCAAGGACGCACTCGAAGCCCAGGTCACGAGTCTCTGGGGCACCCGCCAGATCCGCGAGCGCCAGCCCGAGCCGCTCGACGAGGCTCGGAATGTCCACTGGTATCTCGAAAACACCCTCTTCGATACGACCGGCGAGGTCTACCGCGAGATCGAGGACACGCTCGGGGCCGAGTTCGACGATATTGGAGTACCCAAACTCTTCGAGTTCCGGTCGTGGGCCGGTAGCGACAGGGACGGCAACCCCTACGTCACGCCCGACGTGACGAGCGAGACCCTCGCGCGACAGCGCCGCAGTGTGTTGGAGAAATACCAGGAAGCGCTCGCCGATCTTTCGAACGTACTCGCCCACGACGCCGACCGGCTCGACACGGGCGCAACGTTCGACGATCGCCTCGCCGCGAACCGCAAGCGCTTCCCCACGCTCGCCGATCAGGCCCGCGAACGCTACCTCGACGAACCCTACCGTCAACACCTTCGGCTGATGGGCGAGCGCCTCGAACGCATCGGCGACGTCCGCCCGAACGGGTACGACGAGGTGGCGGAGTTCACCGCCGATCTCGATGCGCTGGCGACGAGCCTCCGGGCGAACGGCGGGGAGCGGATCGCCGCCGTCCACGTCGACCCGCTCGAACGCCAGGCCCAGACGTTTGGATTCTGTCTCGCGGGTCTCGATCTCCGGGACCACCAGGAAAAACACACCGAGGCGATCGCCGCGGCGCTCGATCGCGAGGACATCGCCTACGAGAGCCTCGACGAAGACGAGCGCGTCGAACTTCTGACCGAGGCCATCCTGCAGGACGCCCCGCTGATCGACGTCACCGATCGTGAGGGACTGTTCGACCCCGCGGCGCGCGTACTCGAACGATTCGACCGGCTGAACGACTGGCAACGGGAGTACGGCGCGGACGCCATCGACACCTACTGTATCTCGATGGCCGAAAAGCCGAGTCACGTGCTCGAAGTCCTGTTCCTCGCCGATCAGGCGGGCGCGGTCTCCCTTCCCGAATACTGTGGCATCGATGTCGTTCCGCTTCTGGAGACCGAGGCTGCCCTCGATGGTGCGCGCGAGATCATGGGCACCCTCTTCGAGAACGAGGCGTACAGCCAGGCGCTCGCCGCCCGCGGCGACGTTCAAGAAGTGATGCTGGGGTATTCGGACTCGAACAAGGAGAACGGGTTTTTCGCGGCGAACTGGGACCTCTACCGCAACCAGCGCCGGCTGGCCGACATCGTCGACGATCACGACGTCGACCTCCGACTGTTCCACGGTCGCGGCGGCTCGATCTCCAGAGGCGGTGGCCCGATGAACGAGGCGCTGCTGGCGCTGCCGAACGAGACCGTGAACGGTCAGGTCAAGTTCACCGAACAGGGCGAGGCGATCGCCGAGAAATACGCCAACCCACGGATCGCCGAGCGCAACTTAGAACAGATGCTGAACGCCCAGATCCGCGCACGGGCACGGTCGCTCGACCAGCCCGAAGACGACGTGCGCGAGGAGTGGCTCGACGCGGCCGCGACCATCGCCGACGCGGCGCGGACGGCGTATCAGGACCTGCTCGAGACCGAGGGATTCGTGTCGTATTTCGAGCAGGCCACGCCGATCACGGTGATCGAGGAACTCAACATGGGCTCGCGGCCCGCCTCGCGGTCGGGTGAGCGGACGGTCGAGGACCTCCGGACGATCCCGTGGGTGTTCTCGTGGACTCAATCAAGATGTATTCTCCCCGGATGGTACGGCCTCGGGGCGGGGATCGAGGCCTACCTGGAGGCGGGCGGCTCGACGGGGACCCTCCAGTCGATGTACGACGAGTGGGCGTTTTTCCGAACGACGATCGACAACGCGGCGCTCGCGCTCGCGCGCACCGACATGGAGATCGCGAGCGAGTACGCCACGGTCGCGGACGACGACCTCGAAGCACGGTTCTTCCCGGTGTTCGAGGCGGAGTACGAACGGGCCGCCGACTTCGCGACGACCATCGGCGACCGTGACGACCTCGTGAACCGGGGCTGGCTCCGCGAGAGCCTCCGCCGCCGGAACCCGTACGTCGACCCGCTGAACGTACTCCAGACCCACCTGCTGGACCGCGAGCACCGGACGGAGACCGAAAAGCGGGCGCTGCGCCTGACGGTGAAGGGGATCGCCGCCGGCATGAAGAACACCGGATAGAGCAGCCTCAAAACACAAATATCGCAGTTCCAAACCAACCTGATCGGTCAGGCTGGCGTGCGCGGCTCACGCCGCAGCAGTATAGCTGACGGAATGTCGTGATCCCTGACTGGTTTGAGGTTAGGGCCTAGCGCGCAGTTGCTCTTCCGGTATGTATCCCCTACAGAGGAACCGGACGAGCTGTCGTTAGAGGACACTCATCTAATCACGAATTGAAACGGAGACAAAGAAAACATCAATGAAACCGCTCTCGCCACAGATAGTACTGATGTGGAAAAGGTTCGATCGGTAAATCTTCGTAAATAGACACGCAATCTGCGTTTATTAAGAACTACTGATCGGTAGACAGCGAAGGGATTGGACGGTTGTATCCGTCCTTCAGCGTCCATTAACTCTCAATTTGGCACGACGATTTTTCACTCTCTTAGTTGGAGAACATCGTAGCATGCACCCAGCGGGTGATATCCTGTCTTGACTTTTGGCGTCGAATCAATGTCGTCGTGGACTCTGTTGTCAGGCGTAAGCTTGGAATACCAGTTCTCATACTTTTTGTTTACCATGTTCTCCCAGGCATACTCCCAAATACGATTATACCACGCCCAGTATGTCGGATCCTCGGTTGTGTCAGCTAAACGAGCGGCGGCAGCAAATCCCTCGGCGTGCGTCCAGTAGTACTTGTCCTCAGCGACAGGCCCTCCCTCTCGGGTGAAATTGTAGATGAAACCTCCGTGTTCGTCGTCCCAGCCATGTTCGACAGCTGTGTCGAAGAAATGTTGTGCGCGGTCGACCAACCACCCTGCATCAATGTATTCGTCGAGATGGAGCAAGAGCTTCGTCCACTCCATGAGATGCCCCGGCTGATATCCCCATGGGCGGAATAGGTGCGTTGGCTGGTCCTGGTTGTAGTCCCAGTCGTGTTCCCAGTCGGTGGTGTAGTGCTCCCAGAGCAACCCGTCACCTTGATCAGCTAACTCCAGAGCTAGCCGTTCTGCAATCGTGTATGCTCTATCGAGGTACATTTCGTTGCCTGTCGCTTCGTAGGTACTAATCAGTGCCTCGCACATGTGCATATTAGCGTTTTGACCACGGTACTCCTCAACCTCATTCCAGTCGGAACCGAGTTTTCCCTTGCATAGTCCGTATTCGTCTTCCCAGAAATAATCCTCAATGAGTGAGTACGTTTCCTCAATGTGGTCCTCGGCCCGAGGAATATCAGCTTTCGCGGCCGTCGAGAGCGCGAAGAGAACAAATGCGTGTCCGTAACACGTTCGCTGGGGATCAGCGACGTTGCGACCTGAGAGTAGCCACGGGTAACCACCGTCATCCTGTCTGTGTGCGTCGAGAAGAAAGTCAACACCGTGATGCGCCGCAGAGTGGCACCAATCTGGACCACCCGACAACTTGCCGACGCTAAAGTTGAAAACAAATCGGGCCGTCGAGACGACCATCTTGCTCCGTCCGTCGTACACATGTCCATCAACGTCACTCAGTTGTGAAATGTACCCACCATACCGATGGTCGATACAGGTCGGGTAGTAGAAATTCAGGAGGCTACGTACGTGCTGGTGGAGCCACTTTTCATCTCGGAAGAGACTAGTGTCTCTGGGCATGATACCACATCTCGGTGTTCGGAGTATAAACATTCGGATAGCGACGAATACAAACGCCGGCTTCGGATTGAAACGGAACTCAATAATCGCGCCAGCTGTGTTCAGGAGTCCAGCCCAGGAGGCGTTTAGCCTTCGAAAGATCGAACAGCGTATCATATTCCGTGAAATCTCCCCGGAGCTCTGCCTTGGGAAAGAATTCGGTGATGACATCGGTCGTTGGGACAGCGGCGGTCGTATCCCCTGCGACCGCCCAGAACGACTCGTGACCGTCGTAGTTTGCTTCAACGGCTTTCCGTGCGAGTGCAGCGGCGTCGGCCATATGGATGTACGAGAACATGACGTCACGTCCGCTCCAAGGGTTGTCGTCTTTGAGGGCAGCCATCGACCGATCGGCTTCAGCGAAATTCTCAATCACTTCTTGCTCGTCAGGAACCCACGGATATCGTAACGTCGAGATTGTCATGTTGGAATCAGGTCGCCGCCCGAAGCCGTCCGCTGTTGTCTCCATCGCGTGTTTCGCGATGCCGTAGACATCGTCAGGGGTCCGGGGGTGTGCTTCGTCAATGGGTAGGTAGTCCACCTGCGGTGGTCGGACCTGATGTTCAGCTCCCATGGCGTTGATGCTCGACGCGAGACAGCAGGATTCCAGACCGAGCGCCTCGCTCGCTTCGAGAAGGTGCATCGCAGACATAGTATTACTCTTGTATGTTCTGTATTCCTGATGGCTGTAGGGATTTGGAATCGTTCCCATGTGAATGACCGCATCGGGCTCGCTCATGGCTAGCGCACCGTACGTCTGCCCCGGATCTAAAAGGTCAGTCGTGATATACGTGTCCGATACCTCCTCACGCTGCTTTCCTCGGCTGATGTTCACCGTCTCGTAACCGTGCGTAGCGAGGTCTTCGAGGATCGCTCGACCGATTTTGCCATTGCCTCCAGTCACCGCTATTGTCGAGAGTGACATGCACGAACAATCGATTGTGTCGGGCTAAAAGCCATCGAAAGGGGAGTAATCGCGAAAATTGATCCGGCCTTGCGACGACAGGATGACAAACTCTAAGACCGAGTGTGCGAACGCATTGAATGGTTATCATGGACATCTCACTCGTACTTCCGCCGGAACCAGACGACCGATGGACGCTCGCACAACAGGCAGGTGTACACCATGCTGTCTTCCATTCCCTCGAGATTGGCGACGGCTCGCGCCCATATGCGTACGATGATCTGCTCCGAATAGTCAATACGTATCGTGATCACGGCATCGAACCGGCAGCCTTCGAAGGTAGTGTACCGTTGACCGACAAGACGCGACTCGCTCTCGACGGCCGTAACGAGGAGATCGAGCAGTTTTGTACACTCATCAGGAATCTTGGCGAGCTCGGTGTCGATGTTGTCTGTTACGATTGGATGGCTGGCCTCCGATGGGCCCGCACGTCGGTGACAACCCCTACTCGCGGTGACGCGCTCACAAGCGCCTACGACGACGGCCAAATGCGTCGAGGCCCAACACCGCCTGCAGCGAAGCGAACGACCGAGGAGGATCTCTGGGAGAACCTCGAATTCTTCCTCGATCGCGCCGTCCCCGTCGCGGAGGAAGCCGGCGTGTACCTCAGTCTTCATCCAGACGACCCACCCATTTCCGATGTCCGCGGAATGCCCCGTATCGTCAACAGTGTCGAGGCGTACGATCGCGTTCTTGATCTATACGATTCGCCGCACAACGGTATCACATTCTGTCAGGGGAATTTCTCGGCGATGGGCGTCGATATCCCGAGCACGATTCGACACTTTGGCGATCGTATCAATTTCGTCCACTTTCGCGATGTCGACGGCCCCGCAGACGACTTTGTCGAAACGTGGCACGATGATGGGCCGACAGATATGAAAGCCGCGATGGACGCGTACAGAGACGTTGACTTCGATGGACCGATTCGCCCCGACCACGTTCCCACTATGAAAGGGGAAGACAACTCGATCCCAGGGTATCACATCAAAGGAAAGCTCTTCGCTGTCAGCTACATGAAGGGATTGCTGGAAAAGTGATCGACTGCCGGACTGGATCGACAATCGGTACGATCATATCGGTAACAGTCAGACGCTGATTCGTGACCGGAATTCTTCCAGTCCTGTTACTCCGGGGCGAAGGCGGAACAGTGCGCCGGCCCCACCGCCTTCCTGTTCCCGCTCTTCACCACCGGCGGTGGTGACGTACATGTCACGATAGTCTCCACCCCCAAACGTGACACTCGCGACTTTTCGGGCGGGGAACTCAATGCGTTGGAGTTCGGTGCCGTCCGCTGCATACCGAATCAGAGCGTAACCGTTCCAGCGAGCAGACCAGATGTCGCCGTTGGTATCGATCGTCATTCCGTCTGGAACACTTGGTTCATCCGGGGTTGTGAGAAACACTTCGTGGTTCGTGAGTTCTCCCGATACTGCATCGTAGTCGAACTGATGAATCGTTTGTGCCTCAGATTCGGTGAGGTACATTGTTTCCTGATCAGTAGCAAATCCGATGCCGTTCGGGATTTCGAGGCCCTCGTATACAACGTGATACGACCCATTGGTGTCAAACCGGTACAGTCGTCCCAGACAATCGTCAGTCGGCATTGTTCCAGCGAAGACGCGTCCACGAGGACCTGCGATGACATCGTTGAATCGAGAGTCCTGTTCGCGTGGAATCGATTCGATGACGGATTTGACGTTACCGTCTCGCCATCGTTCGACCCTCCCACTGGATTCGAACAGCAAAAGTGACCCGTCGTCTTGAATGGTAAACCCGCCGATTGAATCGTCCGTCTCATAGACGACACTGTAGTCGGCAGCGGCCGGATCGTAGCGGTACAGTACTCCGTTAGGGATGTCACACCAGTAAAGAGCACCGTGATCGGGGTGCCAGAGCGGATTCTCTCCGGTGGTACATGTGGTGTCTGCAACTCGTTCGAGATCCATAGAGAGAGGACGAAGAGATGTCACAAAAAGGTGCGGACGGTAGGCGGGTGATACTTGATTGCTCTTCTATAGATTAGTGGAATACGTTGACGGCGACGGGAAGTGATGGTATGAAAGCCTGCTAATCTCCAGAGCATGGAACAAGGATGGGGTGGGCAAAGGCTGGCAAATTAGACAGCGCAGGATCCCCCGGAGATGAACGACCGAGGTCAGTTACTCTTTGACCGGGTGTGCGGCCAGCTCACTATACTCTTTGATCGATCTAGAGTGGAGCGACAAGTCTCATAACGCCCCGACACTCCGGACACGCGAACGACGCGGGCTTGTTCCCCTGCTCATCGCGGACGCGTTGCTCGCACGCGACGCATTCGTAGACGATTTCGGTCATAGTGACGATAATATCGCGTCTCAATCCTCATGAAAGTGGTTGCCGTATGGTTCCATTTTTATCGCCTTGTGTAACTGATAGCGGGAATCAGAGGGGTGAAGTTACATAGGTGCGTTGACAGCACATCTGTCGAAGCTAACTGGCTCAGATTTCACCTGTTCTAGGTTACACGTCTGTTATCCCGTGTTCCGTTTCCGGTTGTGGCGCATTTAGTCAATCAATGAGGAATTCTGTCAAAATGCCTAGTGAAGCTCCGTGTTTTTGACCAGATATGACCCGAGCGCAGGAACAACGAGCGGAAACCGCTACAGCCAGTTATCAGTCGTCGCCAGTCGAAACGCCAGCGTCGCGGTTTCGGTCCACGAACCCGTCGAGATGGGCACGGGGAGCGATCTCAGGCCGATACACCCACGCGTTGAGGAGTACGATCGGGACCATCGAGACTGCTACGACAACGTAGCCGACGTGGAGGTTCCCGAATAGCGTCGAAGAGTACACTAATGGGTAGAGGATGCCGCCAACCGTACCGACACCGCCGACGACGCCCGCGACTGCCCCCGAACTGTTCGGGAACATCGCCGGCACCTGAGCGAAGATCGCCCCCTCGGCAAAGGCACAACTCATCCCCACCAGAAAGCCTGCACCGACGGCCAACAGGACTTCGCCAGAAGTGCCGGCCAGCGTCATGACCACCATCGTCACCATAATGAAACAGAGACACACAAACGTCCACTGCTCGCGATAGTGTCCCTCGAACACTGGTAGGATATCCCGTTCCTGGCGGGCCAGTCTGTCGCTAACGTAACCTCCGATCGGCCGCAGGAGGCCGGCTGCGACCGAGAACGTCGCCGCAAACGTGCTCGCGAGCACGAGGTTGCTCGTGTCGAACGCCTCCCGATAGTACGTCGCCAGCCAGCCGTTCATCGAAAGTTCAAGCCCGAAGCTCATGATGTAGGCGAGCGCGAGTACCACGGTTCCATACCGAGTCGCGGTGTGGACCCAGTCCTCAAAGTTCGCACTCTCTTCGGTTGCCTGGCGTTTTGCCTCGCTTTTGGCTGCCTCGCCAAACACATAGTAAGCGACAGCGAGAACGATCGAGATGATTCCTGTATAGAAGAAGGCAGCTCGCCAATTGGCGTTGAACAGCGGTCCGCTCCAATTCGTCGGGAAGACTCGCGGGAGGATCAGCGCTCCGCCCGCAGCCCCAGCGTTGCCGATACCCGCGTAGATCCCCTCTGCGGTGCCCAGCTCTTCTTCCTCGAACCACTCCGAGACGTGCTGGATCCCGATGACGAACGTAATGCCCGCAGTGGCGACAATCAGCCGCTCAACGAAGAACACCGTGTAGTTCTGGGCAAACGCACTCGCCATCGAGAACACGCCGACATAGGCCAGCACAATTGCGAAGACAGTAGGCGCACCGTACTTGTCCGAGAGCCACCCGGTCAGGATTCGACCGAACGGGGCGAGCCAGATCGCAGCGCTCGCCAGGATACCGATTTCCGCGAGCGAGAGACCGAACTCCTCAGCCATTGGCCCCGTGAATGGTGCGAACGAAAACCAGATCAGAAACGAGAAATTGAATCCGATCGTGGCGAGCACGAGCGTCCGCCACTTGGTCATCCGAACGAGGCTCATTGGTGCACCTCCGGGAGACGGTCAACGGACGCGGAGCGCTCGCGTTCAGTCGTGTTGGCGTGCTCCGTTTCGCCTTCGGTTTCACTATTCGCACAAGGAGCAGTGAGGCGCACTGCACACTGTTTGTAATTTGGTTCATCAGAGTCGGGATCGGTCGCCGCGACGGTAAGGTGGTTCGTCATTGGGTGGTGAATCGGTAGCCAGACCATTCCCACCGGAATGGTCTCGTCCGGTTCGACACGCGCCGACACCGACGCGCGCCGTGATTCGATGGTAGTACTGGTTGTTTGTGCGTCATCCGTGTGAAGCACTTTCTCGTGGTTCGCGAGTGTCTCCGGATTGATGCGCGCAGTGAGTGGCTCCGTTCGATCTGGCGCGGTTCGCGTCCGCACACCTGTGTTGTAACCATCGGGTTCGCGCGCAGTAGTGAGCGTC
This sequence comes from Halococcus salifodinae DSM 8989, assembly GCF_000336935.1. Taxonomy (NCBI): domain Archaea; kingdom Methanobacteriati; phylum Methanobacteriota; class Halobacteria; order Halobacteriales; family Halococcaceae; genus Halococcus; species Halococcus salifodinae. The sequence continues at coordinate 19,748 of NZ_AOME01000090.1, forward strand.
AACGGATACTCCTGGTTCGGTGGCTCGGGAACGTCGTCGTGTCGTCCGGTCGAGAAGCGTGCTCTACCAGACGGCGTCAGAAACGTCCACACCGACTTGTCGGCCCCTATCGATTCTGTACCGGTCGTTGTCAATTCGTCATTGGAGCGGGTCGACGTCTTGGCATCAGCAGTCGCTGGATCGTTAGCACCGTCGGGATCGTAGTAGCGATAGCCGCCGGCCGATTCCTCGGTCGGTGCGGGCCAGCGAACCGCGCTCTCGTGATCGAGGCGATCGTAGGTGATGCCCGAACAGTCGGCGTCGGTGCCAGCCGTCAGCTCAGCAAACTCCGCGAAGACGCCTTCGGGATCGTGTACGTCGAACAGCCCAGGTACAAGCCGATCTGCAAGCGTGGCAATAATTCCGAGATCGCTTCTGACCCCTGAGGGCGTATCGGTAGCTGGGCGGACCCGCGAGACGGTACGCTCCATGTTCATCGCTGTCCCGTCAGACTCGCCCCACGTCGCCGCCGGGAGCACAACATCAGCCATTTCGACGGTTTCGCTCCAAAACGCGTCTTGGACCACCAGAAACGTCTCATCGAGTCGTTCACTAGCTGTCGTCGCGTCGGGAAGTCCCGCAACGGGATTGGTCGCCACGGCCCAGAGTGCCTCGATCGGTCCGTTGTCGATCGCCTCCACGACACCGACCGGGCCAGGGCCGGTATCATCAGGCAATCGGCCGACGGGAATCTCCCACGCTTCTGCGATGGCGTCTCGCTCATCGGGATCGGTGAAAGAGCGGTGTCCAGGCCACGTTCCCTTCGATGAGCACACGCGGGTTCCCATCGAATTCGCTTGCCCAGTTAGAGAAAACGGGCCGGAGCCTGGTCCCATGTTCCCAGTCGCAAGACAGAGGTCGATGAGCGCTCGTGCTGTGGCCGTTCCCTGGGTGCTCTGGTTGACACCCATTCCCCAGTACACTAACGTTGGGTCGACAAGCGCATCCGTCACTTCGTCGACTGTTTCGAGGGGAACGCCGGCGGTCGCGGCCGCCTCACTGGCTGCCGGAAGATCCTTTGAAAGACTCTCGAAGCCAGCAGTGACGCACTGGATGAACTCCCTATCGACGAGATCGCGATCGATAGCACTCATGAGGACGGCCCGCGCGAGCGCCAGATCGCCTCCCGGGTCCGGGCGGACGTGGGTAGCCGCCTGCTCGGCGGTCCTCGTCTCAACGGGATCGACGACTACGAGTTGACTGTCCGGTGCCTGCGCGCTCTCGTGGATCCACCGGAACATGACTGGGTGGGCGACTGCAGGGTTTGCCCCCCAGACGAGATGGGTCCGTGCGCCGGGAATGTCGTCATATGTACAGGGGGGTGCGTCGCTCCCGAAGGCGTCGTAGTAAGCCGTGACCGCACTCGCCATGCAGAGAGTGGTGTTCGCGTCGTAGTAGCGGGTGCCAAAGCCACCACGCGCAAGTTTGCCGAGCGCGTACGCCGACTCGTTGGTCTGTTGCCCGCTGCCGAGGACTCCGATCCCGTTACCGTTCGGGTTGCGCTCCAGAACGTCCTCGAATCCCCTGACGACACGGCCGAGTGCGACGTCCCACGTGGTGGGCAGTAGCTCTCCTTCTTTCCTGACGAGCGGCTGTGTTAACCACTTACCGTCAGGATCGCCACTCTCACGGATGCCGCGTGGACATGCTAACCCCTTGCTGACGGGATGAGAGACATCACCTCGAACCGAGGCGATACCATAGCCGACATCGACGCCCTCGTGGATATGGCCACAGCCGACTGCGCATCGCATGCATGTGGTCTGTACTGGCTCACCCATCGATCGAGTCATCCCTCCCCGATCGTAGCTTACGCGCGGTCTGGTCGGTTAGGCCCAGCACAAGCTCTGGTGCGACGTCCATCGGCGCTTGTGGGACAGCGTCGACGGACAGTTCGTTATCAGTCATCGCTCGGAAGGGGAGTTCCGTCGGCGGTGGTCGGAGCCGGACTCTCACCGTCGTCGAACGGATACCACGACTGTTTCGCGTCGGTCAAACAGGGATCGTCGTAGGTGGTCTCCTCGGGTTCGGCCAGCTCGATGATCGTCTCGTGGCCGGTAGCCTCGACCCATTCCCGAAAGGTTTGTTCATCCTCTCGAAGGGCGGCAAACGCTTCGAGGAGGTTCTGTATCATCCCCGGCACCTCGTCGGCTGGCACCCGTTGGCGGACCCACTCGATGAATTCGGGTTTGGTACCGATTCCGCCACCGACACCGACGTCCATCGCCTCGACCATCTCACCGTTTTTCCGGGCGCGCATTCCCTGAAGACCAATGTCGGCAGTCAGTGCCTGTCCGCAGTCGGCGGTGCAGCCTGAAAAATGAACTTTGAGTTGTGTGAGGTCTTCGGGCAGCTCGACACTGGAACGGAGCCAGCGGAGCATCACCGCCATCCGAACCTTGGTTTCAGTCAACGCGAGCGAACAGAACTCAGTCCCGGTGCAGGCTACCGCTCCCCGTGTGAACAGACCCGGATCTGGCGAATGAGTTTCGAGCAGCGGCTCGGCGAGCAGATCATCAAGGTTCTCTTCGGGAACGTCCATGAGCAGCGGGTTCTGCCGACGGCTGAGCCGGACTTCGCCGCTGCCATACTCGTCGGCGAGGTCGGCGAGTCCGATCGCCTCTCCTGCAGGAACTCGCCCGACGGGCGTACTCAATCCCACGTAGTACTGGCCGTTCGCCTGTTCGTGGACACCGATGTGATCGTGCTTGCCCTCTTCAGTTGATTTGCCAGCGTTGTAGGTGTACCCATCTCGAAGATTCGTCCCTGCAGGTTCGAGAGCGAAATCAGTCTTCTCGATCAACGCTTTCCGAATGCCATCTGGACCCCACTCATCGACGAAAAAGCGCGCTCGGTTCTTGTTGCGGTTCTCGCGGTTGCCCTCCGCGTGGTAGAGTTCGACGAACGCCCGTACAATGTCGTACGCACGACCGGGCTGGACGAAGACGTCGAGCGAGCGAGCCCGACGTGCCTCGCGCCCACCGAGCCCGCCACCGGCACGGAGATTGAAACCTCTGACCGGCTCGCCATCAACCAGCCTGCGTGCGGGTTCAAGCGCTACGTCGTTGATTGAATCCTGCGCACACCCCTCCCGACATCCCGTCACGGAGATGTTGAACTTCCGGGGCATACTTGCGAGCGCGTTGTCCCCGCGCAGGTTTTCCTGGATATGATCCAGTAGGGGACGTGTCTCGACGTACTCGCCCGCGTCCTTGCCGGCAACGGGACAGCCCGAGATATTTCTCATAGTATCCCCACCCGACGACCGGCTGGAAACACCGACAGATTCCAGCTTTTCCCAGATCTCGGGGACGTCCTCGAGCTTGATCCAGTGGAGCTGGACCGACTGCCGGGTCGTGAAGTCGATCCATCCGTTCCCGAACTCCGGGTTGTCAACTGGTCCCGTCGCGTAGTCGCGTGCGACTTCACCGATGGCTCGTAGCTGACCTGGCTCGAGAACGCCACCACAGTTGGTCAGACGCATCATGAAGTAGCTCTCCTGGCCCGACCGCTGGTGGAACACACCCCAGAATTTGAATCGGGAGAACCACTTCTCCCGCTCGTCGTCAGGTATCGATTCCCAGCCGGATTCGGCGAACTCGATCAGCTTTTCGCGTACTTCGTCACCATACAGGCCGTCCTTCCACTGCTCTTTCTTGTTGCTCATTATCGCAGGGGTATTTTCTTATCTTTGACCACTTTTTCTCGGAGTACCTGGTCAACTATCCCGTTCTTCATACAAGAGGTTACTACAACGGGTGTAGATAAGTCTATCCGTTTACATTGTATAATTAGGCCCTTGTTTAAGGAACATCTGTCCAATATGTGGTAGAGTGTGTCGTATATAATGCCGTAATAGGTCGGGTCTGGCTGGCTCGGTGTTCGAATATGTGAGATGGATCGCTGAAGGATCCCTGAAGAGTTTTCAACAGATAGTCACGACAAAAATCGCTTGAAGGCGCAACCGACCGAGTAATGCTGAAGACGGAGGTAATACGACCTGTTCGTCGACTTGATTTCGTGGGCCAACGCCACAAGAGTGATATATTCACGAAGGATATCCACCGGAATATTGCTTACCTGTTGCTGGTGCGCGCGTGATCCTCGGGCCAATATTCGAGAGGATTTCGGGTTGACGAACGTCAGGTTCCAAGGAGAGTATTTCTCGATTTCTGAACGATATACAACCTTGTAGTGATAATATTTCATGGGATATCTCACGCTTGTCTACCGTGTTGAGTATATCTGCTTGATTGTAAACTCTAATGTTTATATATCCCCTCTGCCTGAGGATTATGCGTGAATCAGATGACGAACACGGTTGAAAAGTCCGATAATATAGACGAATGGGCAACAAGTAGATCAGTACGTAATGAGGTGGGAAGCGGATGATAGACATCCTCCTCCAGTCGGGCGTCGATCTCGAAGCGTTGGCAAGTGGGGTCAACAACGTCTGGGTGCTCACGGTCACCTTCCTGATCTTCTTCATGCACGCAGGCTTCGCCATGCTGGAGGCCGGGCAAGTCCGGGCGAAAAACGTCGCCAACCAGCTCACAAAGAACATGCTGACGTGGTCGATCGGCGTCATCGTGTTCTTCCTGCTCGGGCAAGGAATCGCCAACATCACGGCCGGACTGACGGGTACAGCCGGACAGACTCGGCGCGGTCAAGAGTGCGCTCGCGGAGGTCGGTGCACCGTCGTTAACAGTCACGAACGTTTCCGGCCGTGGGAGTCAACCAGTGAACTCGGCTCTGCACGTTCATAAACTCCCCTCAGAATGGAGGAAGAGATGGTCGATCTCCTCCATCAATCCGTCGAGATCGTGATCTGGCTGGTCACGCACCCACGAAAACATGTTGTAGATCGCCTCTTTGAGACCATGTTCGAGCTGCGCTCGGAGCGACGAGGCTTTCGAGACGAGTCGCTCCGAGACGCTCGATTCGGGACCAAGGCGAAGGAGACTGTAGGTCAGCATCTGAAGGTGCCAGTGACGACTGGCACCGTCAGAATCACG
>NZ_AOME01000091.1 GCF_000336935.1 Halococcus salifodinae DSM 8989
ATCAGGTCCGAGTCGTGGGCGAACCACGAGTCGAAGAGGTAGGTGTCCGCAGGTACACCTACCTCTTCTTCCAGTTCTGTGACTATCTCCTGAGCGAGATCGTACTTCGTCTCCTCGTCGTCTTGGTCTTCGTCGTCAGCTTTCTCGTACTGGCGAAATGCGAGTGGATAGGAGGTTTTATCGTCGGTGTAGAATGCGTAGACGAGGTCCTG
>NZ_AOME01000092.1 GCF_000336935.1 Halococcus salifodinae DSM 8989
AGTCGTATTCAGTGAGGAACTTGTTGAGTGCTCGGTCGCCTTGGGCCGGAAGGACTTCACGTGCGATCCCGGTGACGGTCTTGCTGCGGCCCGCAGCAAGACCTGTCACGTACGTTTTGGCGTGTTGAGTCTGGTGATACGACAGCGAGTCGAACTCGTCCAGTGGATCGGTGCAGGACAGGAAGTCCGTAATCGGAAGCATCGGCCGTCATTGCCGTCTACATCGCGTTCCGACTTAAACGTGCAGAGCCGAGCAGTGAAGAAAGGCCAGTGGCGCGGTGAAGAGTACACGGTTGACCTCCACCAGAAGGTCAAAGTCGAATGCGTCGTCGCGGATATCGCCGCCGAGGATGTCGTTGATGCCATCGTTGAACGTGCCGCGACTGGCGAACCCGGTGATGGAAAGGTGTTCGTCATGCCGGTAGAGAACGCTGCTCAGATTCGAAATGACGTTCGTGGAACAGATGCAGTATAAATCCCAATAGATCTCCGCCGCTCTTGTAAGAGCGGGCCACAGTCGACACTCATCACACATTCATTAATGAATAATACAAATCTCCGAAACATCGATATCCAGCTGTTGAACGCCCTCTCTCGAGAGCAGTGGGGCGGTCTGAGTACGTTTGCGGAAACACTCGGTGTCCCCGTCTCGACCATTCAGGATCGCGTTCAGCACCTCGAGAACACCGGCGTCATCACAGGCTATATTCCTCGTCTGAACTACGAAGCATTCGGATTCGATGTGACCGCGATTTTCGAGTTATGTGTTGCGGTTAACGCGCTGACCGAGATCACCTCGAGGCTTCGAGAAAAGCAGCGGTTGATGACTATCTATCGAGTTACTGGTGATTATGATTTCGTTGCAGTCGGACGGTACGAGAGTCCCACCGAAATGAACGAGCAAGTCCATGCGTTCGTGACTAATCCCGATATCAAGCGGACGAATGCGAACGTGGTGTTCGAGACGATCCGTGAATTCGAGCCGATGAAATTCGAGTGATGGGGTATTCGCTCTTCGGTACGTGATCGTTGGTGAGTCGGAGTGCCGTTTCGAGGACCCATCTATCCGACGGCGGCACCGACGACGAACCGAGTTCGACATCGCAGATCTCGCGCTGAATCCGAGACACCGACAGTTCCCTGTCCGACACGGAGTCGCGGCTCGCTCTTACTCGTCGGTCAGCGTTGCAGGATCGAGTGGCGTTGCCTCGTTCCAGTACTGCTCGTGTCGCTCGTGCGCCCACGAAAGAACGTGTTCGTCGTCAGTATCCACGGCCGCTCGCAACAGTCCGTCCTCGTCGCGCAACAACAGATGGGTCACGTCATCGGTGATCGTCACCGCAAGTGGGATGGCGTCGGTATGGAGACGGATCTCGGCGTCCTCAGAAGCGAGCAAATCCTGGAGCTGCTGGCGCAGCGACGAGTCGTGAGCGAGTGCGTCGACGGCGGCCGGCGAAAATACCCCGTTGAAAGTTTGGTCGCCTGCGAGTGTCCGCTGATGAACGACAGCGAGGCTCCGTTCGTTGAACGCGTGCGAAAAAATACTGACGTGGTTCGACGCACGGAGGAGTTCGAGCACGCGCTGGACAGGTGCGCCCGGCTTCGTTTGGCTCGGGACCGTGATCGTGGCGTCACTGAGTCGTCGAACATCGAATCCCAGTGGTTCCGCCGGCAACCATTCGACGACTTCCCGGAGTTTCAGCTCCGTCTGTACGGTCTCCCACAGCTCCGTAAACTGTGCTGCGACGAGCTGACCGGTCGCCGTTGCAGTGTAGGCCTCGCCGTCGCGAGTTATCCACTGTCGGTTCCGGAGATCGTTGAGCACCCGTCCGAGCGTTGGTTGTGAGGCATCAGTGTGGTTTCCGAGCTCACGACGCGTGTACGCATCCTCCGTGAGAACGGTGAGTACCTCGACGCGATTCGCCGACAACGCCAGGAACTCGATTTCTTCGAGTGCAGCATCCATAGTGGGGGTTGACCGCCGTTCGTGTATAATATTTTCGCACCTTGAAATATATTCATAGTATGAATACTAGCCACGGCTCCACGCACATTCAATCTCTGAATAATTTTCTGAAAGAATATATGAGGTATCCGCTCCAACCTGCTATTATCCAATGGAAGTCGATACTGTACTGGACGACTGGACGAGTGGCGAACGAACGGACCTACTGTGTTGGCGGGACAGCGCGTAATGGCGTCACGGTATCGTGTACTTGGCCTCTTTGTCGTCGCGAGCACGCTCTTCGGGGGAACCTTCGTTGCTGCCAAGGGTGGACTGGCGTATTTCCCTCCCTTGCTCTTCGTCGCCTTCCGGTTCGATATCGGGACGGCGTTGATGCTTCCGTACGTGCTTGTGCGATTTCCCCGAGAGAAGTGGCTCCCTCGGACCCGCGCTGATGTTGCGGGGATTCTCGCTGCCGGTGTGTTCACGATCGGTTTGACGAACGCGTTCATCTTCGTCGGACAGCAGTCCGTGACCAGTGGCGTCGGGGCGATCTTTATGAGTCTCAACCCCATCCTGACACCGGTGTTCGCAGCCGTGTTGGTGTCAGACGAAGGCTTCTCCCGCTACGATGCCGGCGGAATGCTGCTTGGCTTCGTCGGTGTGGTGCTGGTCGCCAGCATCGACCCGACCAACCTGTTCGATGGAGCCGTCATCGGCAAGGCCGTGCTCCTTGCTGGGGCCGTGTGCGGTGGGCTAGGAGGGGTTCTCATTCGACGGGCGGATTCGTCGCTACCGAGCAGTGTCCGTACCGCTTGGGGGCTCCCGATCGGGGCACTACTCTGTCATTTCATGAGTCTCGCAGCCGGCGAACAGCCAGCGTTAATCGAGTGGACACCGGCGGGGCTGGTCGCGCTCGGCTACGTTGGCGTGTTCTCGGGTGCGCTTGCCTTTATTGCGTACTTCGGGCTCTTGGACGAGGTCGGCGCGATCCGCGGCAACATGATTTTCTATGTGGTCCCGATCGTCGCGACACTCGGTGGCTGGGTACTCCTCGGGGAGACAATCTCGCCGCTCACGATCGCCGGGTTCGTGACGATCGTGTGCGGCTTCGCGATCATCGGTCGTGAGCCGATCACGACGGAACTCGCCCGGTTTCGAGCGTACATCGGGGCCAAATTAGGCTCGGCTACCGAGCAAATGGCCACTGTTGCCCGCACAGATCCCAACTGGGGGGAACAAGATTGACCAGCCATAGTATCAGCTTACGGGCTTCATCCACAGATCAACTCGTGGATTTATTTGTATTTAAATTGCAATTTTTCCGTGAATCCGGTGTACTATCGGAGAGCGGATGAGGAGCAGGGCCCAGATCGAACGATCAATCCTGTGTTCTAATCTTTCTTCCTTGCTACTGATGGATGCGCTTCATCACACTTCGACATTCCGGACAGGCAACTGAGGCCCCTTTGTCGGTACATATTTGGTTTTCACAGTTGACACACTCGTAGATATGGCTCGTCATCATCTCTTGATTTTCGAACTCACACGGAAAGACTCATGTGTTTGTTTGTTATTCACATCTACTCAGTGGTAGGGGGAATGATTGGTTACAAGATAGTCATTCTCTGTTTCATCCTCTTCGAAGCGCAGCACAGTAGTGAAATCCGGAATGAATCGAGATCAGGGCTCTGATCCTACCGAGAATCGGCTGAGTGCCGTCCGATAGATAGGATTCCTCCGCGGCCTCGGCAGCTTGAACGATCCGTTCTTCCGCCTGTGATCCGGCGATCTCTGCGAGATCTGTGACCGTTTCGGCAGTGGTAGCCGCCAGATCGCCGGGCGTCTCGATACCCGCGTCGTGGAGCCGCTCAGCATAGGTTGGACCGATAACGTCGAACGCTTCTTTGAACGCGACGGATTGCTCTGAGCTACTTCCATCGTTTCTGTGGAGCGTGAGTCCATCAGAGCTGGATGTTACCGTGGTCTTTCGACGGACTGTCGATCCGTTTGCGATCGAGCATCCCGAGGTCGCGGATCAGGCGCTCGCGCGTCTCGCACGGTTCGATCACGTCGTCGATGTAGCCACGTTTGGCGGCCGAGTAGGGATTCGCGAACTCCTCGCGATACTCGTCCATCAGCGCCTGGCGCGTCGCTTCCGGATCGTTCGCGGCGGCGATCTTGTCACTATAGAGAATGTTGACTGCACCGCGCGGCCCCAGCACTGCGGTTTCCGCACCAGGCCACGCATAGTTGGTGTCCGCGCCCAGCAGCTTCGATCCCATCACGATGTACGCGCCACCGTACGCCTTCCTGAGGATGACCGTCGACAGCGGCACCGTGGCCTCGGCGTACGCGTAGATCAGTTTCGCGCCGTGGCGGATGATGCCGTTGTGTTCCTGATCGGTGCCCGGCATGAATCCCGGCACGTCAACGAACGTCAGGACAGGAATATTGAACGAGTCACAGAACCGGACGAACCGCGCGCCCTTCTGGCTCGCCTCGATATCTATGGTGCCCGCGTTGACGCACGGCTGGTTCGCGACCACGCCCATCGGAGAGCCGTCCATCCGCGCGAACCCCGTCACGAGGTTCCGGACAAAGTCACCATGAACTTCGAAGAACGACCCCTCGTCAACGATGCCGTCGATGACTGCAGTCACGTCGTAAGGTTTCCGGGGTTCGTCGGGCACGATCCCGTCCATCGGCGAATCACGCTCGGGATCGTCCCACGGCTCGACCGCCGGTGGATCCTCGACGTTGTTCTGCGGGAGATACGAAAGCAGGCGCTTGATGTCGTCGAGTGCGTCCTCTTCCGACTTACACGTCCTGTGCGCGACGCCGCTCTCGGTGGCGTGGGTGGTCGCCCCGCCCAACTCGGACATCGAGATCTCCTCACCCGTCACGGTTTCGACCACGTCCGGGCCGGTGATCATCATGTGGGAGGTGTCCTCGACCATGAACGTGAAGTCGGTCAGCGCGGGCGAATAGGTCGCCCCGCCAGCGCAGGGGCCCATGATCGCCGAGATCTGCGGAACGAGTCCGCTTGCCTCCGTGTTCCGCCGGAAGATCTTCGCAAAGCCTGCGAGCGAGTCGATCCCCTCCTGGATGCGTGCGCCCGCCGAGTCGTTCAGCCCGATGATCGGAACGCCGTTCTCGATCGCCTTGTCCATCACCGTACAGATCTTGTCGGCGACCGCCTCCCCGACCGATCCACCAAGGACGGTGAAATCGTGGGCGAAGACGAACACGGTGCGGCCATCGACCTCACCGTAGCCGGTGACGACGCCATCGCCTGCGTACTGCTTGTCGTCCATGTCGAAGTTGGTCGAGCGGTGTTCGACGAACTGGCCGACCTCGCAGAACGTGCCGTCGTCAAGGAAGTAGTCGATCCGCTCGCGTGCAGTGAGCTTTCCCCGGTCGTGTTGGGCCGCGATGCGCTCGGTGCCGCCGCCACGCTTTGCCTCCGCGCGCCGCCGACGGAGTTCCTCGGTCGGCGACTCCACAACGTCGGCGTCGACGGTGTCCGTTTCGGTGTCAGCCTCAGCATCGGTCTCGTCGGGGACGGCGGCTGGGTCTTCGGTCACCACGTTACCATTCCATCCCGCCGTTAACGCCGAGGATTTGACCGGTCATGTACGCCGACTCCTTTCCTGCAAGAAACCCGACGATCCCCGCCACATCGTCGACCTCGGCGAAGCGATCCAAGGGAATACGTTGGAGGATCTTCTCCAGAACATCATCAGGCACGTCACAGAGCATGTCGGTCTTGACGAACCCCGGCGCGACACAATTCGCGGTGGTGCCCGAACTGGCGAGTTCGAGCGCGAGAGTCCGGGTAAACCCGAACAGCCCGCTTTTGGTGGCCGCGTAGTTGGCTTGGCCGTAGTTGCCCTCTTGTCCCACCACCGATGAGATATTGATGAGCCGGCCGTGTTTCGCCTCGCGCAGATCGTCGTAGAACGCCTGCGTGCAGTTGTAGACCCCACCGAGATTCACGTCGATTACGCGCTCCCAGTTCGCGCGAGTCATATTCTCAAACGTTCGATCGACAGTGATGCCCGCGTTGTTCACGAGGACATCTACCGGCCCGAACGCATCATGAACTGCATCGCACATCGCTTCAACCGCGGTGTCTTCGGCGACGTCAGCTTGGAGTGGAATCGCGCTCCCGCCCGCGTCCTCAATCGCGTCAACCACCTCGTAGGCGTCGGCCTCCGATGATCGGTAGTTCACACCGACGTTAGCACCCTGATCGCCGAGCGTTTCAGCGATCCCGCGGCCGATCCCTCGCGATGCACCCGTTACCACGCACGTATATGTATCCGTCATTTGCTTGCTGTGGGTTGATCGAGGAGAGGCGACCTCACCCATCGCTCTGCATGCCGCTCGCTCTACCTACGTGCCGTCTGCAGCCCGATTGGCACCAGTCAGGTCTATCACATTCTCCCATTGACCATCATGATCGCTGTTAAGTGTGATAAGTATTCCGGTGAGAAAATATATATTCTATAATGCAGGTACTGCTGGTGCAGAGTACCAAACCAGCGAAAAGAGGAGCAGATATCCCCCGGAAGAAATTCGATTCGGAGAATTCTGTGCGAGGCGATTTGTGTTGATACAGATACTCGCTGGTCATGAGGTATCGGATGCGCCGAGTGAGTTGAGGAACTCAGTGATCGTGCGGTGTCTGGCAGGACCCGAGTACGGCGACACCTCGCGGAGGGTCTCGTCTTCGTAGACGGCAAGATAGAGCATCGGCGGTGCAATGACTTCTTGAGTGGTGTCGGTAGCCAGTGACGACTGTTCGCGACGCTGGAACCCGGACTAGAGACTGTGGCTGTTTTGGTCAGCCCACGCTTCGAACTCGTGGGCTTTGTCGAGTGCCGTCGATGCGGTCCCATCCGGATATCCGCTACTGGCCGTCGCGATGTACTCTCTCCATGTGTTAACCGTGAGAACATCGAGAAGGCCGTTCTGGTCGAAGTCTTCCAACTGTGCAAGAACGGCCTGCTGGAGGTCATGAATACCGGGAGCACGTTCCCGCATCCAGAGTTCGGCTCTGAGATGAGCGCGGTCAGCATCTATCTGCTCGGTGGCCCAGGCAGAGCCGTCGCGGGTCGCCGTCGACGAGAAACAGATCACCGTCGATGGCGAGAAGAAGTGGCTCTACCCACGATCGACACTGTGACCGTCGTTGGTTTTTTCGCTGTCGTTACTGGCTTCTCGCTGGTGAGTCGAAGCACGTTGCAGGAAACGATTGCTCAGCTCAGGGATTCCACGCCGCGCGTTCGCCCAGTCTCTCAAAAACGTGGCGATTGATCCAGCTGTCTACGTATGTTCGAGAATCCACCCTGAACGGCAAACCGGGGTTGTGTCTCAGCCGCTATTGGTGAATAGTTGGATCTGTAGAAGCGCTCAGGATGTATCGGCACGCACGAATGTTACGGGACAGGGTGCGGAAAGCATCACTTCCTGAGCAGTAGAGCCGAAGACTGCCTTACCGGCGGGCGAGCGCTGCCGGCCGCCAACGATAACAAGATCGGCATCTGCTTTTTCTGCCAGCCCCACGATGCTGTCGCCGTGGCCGCCGATCGCACCGCCGACAGCATGTTCGACGCTGGCCTCGTCAAGCTGACCGATGAGCTCACGGATCGTAGCGTGTCGGCTCGCTACATCGTCCGGTGATACCTCTCCACTCGTCGTGTCGAATCCAAGTCGATCGAGGGATTCGGCATATTCCTCGTCGGTAAAGACGTGGCCGAGCACGACGGTTGCGTCCGACGGCCCAGCGATGTCAATCGTCTCTTCAGCCAGTCGATCGATTCGATCAGCGTCACCTGGCCCGACCGCTAAGAGGACAGTCCCTAATGCCATGGCCACACTTCCGTCTATCCCCATATAATACGTCGGGCTATAGTTCTGGACTCCTCCGATTGATGAGACCACTCACTCTCCCTCACCAAGCGTTTCATTCGCAAGCGAGTCGTCGAAGTCAGTCGATTCATTTGAGTCGGCTCCATCGCGAACCTGTGCGAACGCCACGTTCTCGCGGGCTTGGGTGATCTCGACGGTCACCACATCGTCGGGTTGAGTATCCGGTACGATCACCACGTACCCCTGGTCAAGTTTCGCGATCCCATCCCCTTGATCACCGATCGTTTCGATCGTCACTTCGCGGAGGTCGCCCTCCTCAACTGGCGGTGCGCGCTCACTGTCTTCGGTGGGATCCCTCTCCGACTGTTGGTCGTCGTCCGCTGTCGCTTGCGAGTGTAAGCCGGCCTGTGGCAGGACGACCACGCGATAGGTCTCGCCGACGTCTACTTCGCCGTGGGTGAGTTCCTCGCGTGGAATCGTGACCTCGTGCGAGTCACCGCGCTGCTCGACAGTCGTGCTGAACAGACACCTTAGCCGATCAGAGATTTCGACCATTACACTCCCTCGTCACGAATTGATGATGACTGGGAGGCCTTTCTGTGTCGTTGACGTGGAACAGAACCTGGATTCATGGACATCGGCGTGAATCAGTGGTGTCTCAGGCTCCAATAGAGACGTATTTGTCTTCCCACTCACGACGAGCCTCGATTTCACGCCGACCACGCTGTGTGATCTCGTAGAAGTTGGTCCGGCGATCGATCTGGCCTTTGTCGACCAGTCCTTTCTCGACCAGATCATCGAGATTCGGATACAATCGGCCGTGGTGGATCTCGGTCTCGTAGTACTCCTCGAGTTCGTCTTTGACCGCCAACCCATGGGGGTCGTCCTGGCCTGCGATGGCGTAGAGGAGGTCACGCTGGAACCCAGTCAGATCGTACATATCCCCGATATGGTTATTCCCACAGTAAAATATGTCGGCCCGCGGAAATCCGGCTTCGATCAGCCGATCGACTAGGCTGGGGCTGAGGCGAGCATTTCCTGGGCAGCACCTGGAAGATCACTCGCCTCAACACCACGCAGTTGGTCGTCGCCAAGCCGGAGGCGCAGCCGTGGCCGCCCCACGTCAATCGGCACTTTCTCGGTCGCGATCAATCCGGGCTTTTCAAGTCGGCTTTTCGCCCGCGAGAACGTCGCTTTACTTGCGACGCCCGCATCCTCGCCCCACCTCGATATCTCATAGAGCTGAATTTCGTGGGCTGCGGCTGCGAGCAGCGTCAGGTCCACCTCGTTGAGAGCGTTGCCATCACTTCGAGTCGTCTTGACGGCCTCAAGCATCGCGCGGAAGTCAGCTTCGACCTCGGAGCCGAACGTATCGGCGAGCGTCTCGTAGACCCGTGATCGCGCTGGGGTCCGCAAGTCGAACGGGGTAGTATCCTCCCACGATTCGTCGCACCGCTCGCGCATCGCCGCGACGAACTCGGCGTCGTCAGTCCTGAGACCCGCAACCTGATCGGCGGTCTGGACGAGCGAAATCACCGAGTCCTCGCCCACCACCAGGCCGCTCTCGAACTCGTCTTCGGTGACGCGAAGTGATAACGTCTCGTCAGCCACCAGATCCGCAGCGGTACTCGCGAGTTGGAAATCTCGACGCAGCCATTTCAGATGGGACTCTCGTGCGAGCAGCCAAACTGTGGGTGGCTCGTCGAGATCAGCTAGTACTTCGATGAGTCCTGCAGTCGAGTCCTCACCGAGGCCAGCTACGTATATCTCGTTCGATGCGGGCACATCCACGAAGCTCGCTCGATACACCTCAGCCACCGTCGGCGCGACCTGTGAAGCACTCGCCATGGAGACGATTCGAGACCAACCGCTATTTACATTTTGGCTATCTTGCTGGCGAAATCAGAGGTACGCGTTAGAGAGGCTGCTCAAAGCGCAGTACAACCGACTACGGCTGAGAGCCGTAGTACAAGGAAGCACTAAGGGCGAAATTGAGTAACTGTGATCAACAGCGAAGACGGTACGATCCGTACCGAGACTGTACCATCCACTCTGTCGGGACGAGGGAACCACTCCTCACACTCCACACAGTCCGAACGCATCCGAGAGCAGGGATGCCGATCCTCTATTGAATGTCAGGGAACGATCTGCTGGATCGCCACTCCTACTCGAAGCGGTCAGGCACTGCGCTGCGTTCGACTTAGTTAAAGATCGCGGGACTGGACGGTCTTGCGATCGTTGTCTTCCGCACGCTGAGCGGCATCGGCGAGCAGATCTTTCACCTCGCCGTCGAGGGCGTCATAAAAATCCGACGACACGTTGTGGTCCGTGAGCTGGTCTTTGACTGCCGCTTGAACGATGAGGTCAGCCATGCTTCAGTTGCTCCCACCGACTCGTACTTATACCTTTTCGAGGTGAGGAGATAAAGTGTTGTGACGAGTGGTGAGTTGGGGTGCATGAATCAAGAGTTGGTAGTCACGCTGTCCGAAGCCATCTTCGGAAACAGGTGTTTGGGGCTGTCGAACTGGCTCCATCGAGTGAGTGCGTCTGCTGAGCGTCTGACGTAGTTTTTACGTTCTCGACGAATACGATGAACATATGATCGAACGGCGTCCTCTTCCCTCCTACGCCGTCGAAGCCTACGATGTCCTACGCGAGGCCGTACCTGAGACCGACGACGGACGTCGAGAGATCTCCCCCGACACTGCGTGGGCGGTGCTCGAAGATACCGACGAAGAGTTGACTGACGGCGACATCGAGCACGTCCTCGACCTACTATACAATCGCGGCGAGATCTACCATGTCAACGAGCAAATCCGCTTCACCGACCCCGAGGAGTTCGATCAGCAGTACCACGAGGACGATGAACAGGAAAACGACGAATAACTTGGTCGCGTCGGAAAATCGTTCAGAACCGTCTGGGCAGTCGCTGAAACGAAGTCGTAGCTGACTCCTTGAAGGAATGGGGACTGATTGNTTGGTCGCGTCGGAAAATCGTTCAGAACCGTCTGGGCAGTCGCTGAAACGAAGTCGTAGCTGACTCCTTGAAGGAATGGGGACTGATTGATGAACGTGAACGAGTCCCCGATTGAGGTTACGGTCACGATACACTTCGTTCTGACTATTGATCCAACTGAACAGTACCCACTTGCCGCCTTCGCGGAGTTTCTGACCGAGCAGCGTCTCGAATCGACGCTGCTCGAAGCGATCATCGAAAGCCTCAACGACGTACTCGTTGAGGCGTACTGTGGCGAAAAACACGCACAGGGAAACGGAACCAACCGATTCCAACGCTCGACAACGAAGATTCGCACGGCGGTTACTACCGTCGGCGAGCACGAGTTCTCCCTTAGCTACGTCGAAGACACTGCGGCAACTGACGACGAGAACGCTCACTTCCGCCCCATCGAACAATTCGTCGATTTCAACGGAAAGAAGCGATATCAGCAGGATATCGCTGCGCGAACAGTCGATCTTGCGACGGCTCTCTCCTACCGTGATGCAGCCACACATGCCGAGGACCTCGAAAGGACGCCCTCGAAGGACACCATCCGCGATCGCGTGACCGAGTGCGGCAGGAAACTCACAGAGTTCGTTTCCAGCCGCATTGCCGGATCTGATGCTGAAACGATCATCCCTGACGGAACCAACTGCTACAGTCAGGACGAGGACCGTGAGTACCACGACGTACGAGTAACGCTCGCAGAAGACACTGAAGCAGCGTCACGATCAGTGCTTGATGTCTCGGTGAATACTCCCTGGAGTGAGATTGCGGATACTCTGGATACTGCTGAGGCGATCACTGACGACGCGAAAGTCGTCAGTGACGCCGAAAAGAGCCTTGTTGGGGCCTTTCAAACAGATACACGCGATCATCAACTCGATTTGTCTCACGTTCCGCGCACACTTGGCTACAAGCTGTGGGACGACGGCGCGCTCTCATTGGAGGACCGTAACGAGATCGTTTCGGAAGTCTCTGGAGAGTTGTTCCACCTGAAGAACTCTGTCGAGAAACATCGTCCACAAGAGGAGTATTCGGCGATCCGCGAGCGGATCGCCCGAACGAAAGAGCGCATAGGGAAGACAGCATGGCAGTTAGAGCAACTCTCCTCGCCGAAAGCCGCATCGTACCTTCGTAGTGGACTGGATTCGATGGTGACGTTTGCTGAGGACGCGATAGACGGGTTCGAGGGGCCGTGGACCTCGAACCCTGTCGAACGAGCAATGGGAGAGGTAGCCAAACGATGCAAGCGTGACTGGATGCAGTGGAGCGAAGAAGGGTTAGATACGCTGTTGCAGTTGTCTCTCACGAAATACGCGAATCCCGAATACTACCGCGAGTTCTTCGATGAGTTCCTCCAGCGGTCAACTCACGGAAAGATACGATGTAGCGTGTCGGTCACAACGAACGGAGGTGAACTCTGAACGGTTTTCCGACGCGACCAANTCCAGCGGTCAACTCACGGAAAGATACGATGTAGCGTGTCGGTCACAACGAACGGAGGTGAACTCTGAACGGTTTTCCGACGCGACCAATAACTTGCAGCACAGACAATCGCTGGAACTCAGATTTCCGTCACACGCTGGAACTCGTCGCTGAGCGCTGCGGCATCCTCAGGGAGAAGCGCAACGATGAGGTATTCGGCGTACTCTTCGAAGTACTCGACTAGCGCCGCGATCCGGTCGGAGTCGAGTGCTTCGAGCGAGTCGATCACGATGACCGGCAGCGACTCGTGGAGGTCGTGGACCAGATACCCCGCGAGCGCGAAGACGAGACCGGTGACCTCACGTTCGCTTTCTGAGAGGTGAGCGATCGAGTCCTCGTAGGTCGTTCCGTCTTGGGTGCTCCGAATCACGTGGAGGTCGAACGCCCCCCGATCGACCTTTCGGCGACCTTCCCGTACTGTTTGCTCGGTGCGCTCGATCCAGATTCGCTCAATGTTGGCATAGTCGAGCACTCCGAGGATGGTCTCCATGTGGTCGTTGAATTCCTCGACAGCCTCGGATTCGAGCTGTTCGATCCGGGTGCGGAGGTCCGCCAGTTCGGTCTGGAGTTCCTCGCGACGTTCGGACAGCTGGTCACGTTCGTCGAGATCTTCCTCGACGCTTGCGATCTCCTCACGAACGTCATCGAGGTCGCTTTCGAGCCGCCCGAGTTCGAACTCGAGCTGGTTGGCCTCCTTGTGGTGGTCGAGTAGTTCGCTCTGTTCTTGGCCTTCAAGCTCCTCGACGGCGGTCTCGCGCTCGTCGATCTCGTCTTCCAGCGTCGCCCGTTCGTCGGTGAGATCGTCGAGGGTTGCCTCGCGTTCGTCGATCTCGCGGTCGATCTCGTCAAGTTTGCGGTCGACGCGCTCGCGCCGGTCACGATCGCCTCGGAGGGCGTCGCGTCGGTCGGTCAGTTCGTCGAGTTCGGCGTCGATCTCGTTGCGTTTCGAGGAGTGTTCGCGGCGGAGTTCTCGCAGACTCTCAAGGGTATCGTCGATCGCGTCGCGTTCGACCTCGCTCCCGCAGGTCCAACACACCGTGGTGTCCTCGACCAACTGGTCGGTGAGCGCGTCGTCCTCGTCGTCGGTGTCGCTGTCGCTGTCGGTCCCGTCGCGGTTCTGGAGGGCGGCCTGGAGTTCGGGGTTGTCCCCGTCGAGGAGGTCCTCGTTGAACTGGAGGATGCGCTGGAGCTGGTTGATCGTGGATTCGAGCGACTGCTTGTGATCGCGGAGCCGATCGATTTCGGAGTTAACCTCTTCGAGATCGCCCGCAGGCGTCTCGGGCAGGTCCTCCAGTGTGTCCTCAAGCTCGTCGTGTTCGTCTTCGAGCGCCTGGATACTCTCTCGTTCGGTCTCGATGCGGTAGCGAGCGTCCTCAAGGTCCGAGCGTACCTCCTGAAGTTCGTCGAGGGCGTCCTCGAAGGCGTTCTGTTGTTCTCTGGTATCGTCGACAGTCTTGTCGGCGTCTTCGATCTCGGCTTCCTTCTCGTCGAGTTCGGCACGTTTATCCTCGAGTTGGTCTTCGAGGCGTGTCTTCTCGGCTTCGAGTTCGGGGAGGCGCGAGTCGAGAGTGTCCAATCGGTCGAGTTCGTCGTCAAGCTGGCGTTTCTCGGCTTCGAGCTGTTCGATCTCGGCTTGGATCGCGGCGGTATCGACGGGCCGCATGATGACCTCACGGAGGTCGTCGTCGCGTGCGACCGCCTGACGGGCTTCGTTGGATTCGAGTAGGAACCCGAACAGTTCCGCAGCCTCGATGTCCTCGAGGTAGGGGTCGCCATCGAAGACTACTGTACTATTGCGGCGTTCGAGCGTTCGGGTGTACGTGTCGTTACCGAGGGTGAGAGTAACCTCGCCGTGGTCGGCGTCGCCCTTGAGCGAGACGTGCTCGCTTCCAAGTGTCGCCATCAACGCCTGGAGAAGCGAGGTTCGATTGGTGGCGTTCCGGCCAGTCAGTGATGTAACGCCCGGTGAGAACGTGATTTCGCTGGTGTCGATACCACCGATGTTCTCGACAGACAGCTCGGCGTGCTTCTCGGTAGTTTGTGATTGACTCATTGGAATATACGACGATAACCGCTAGTCTATCTAAGGTCTTGGCATTTGGCGACTATCTGAGGCTACAAATCAATTACAGAGTTGTCATCATGTTCACTCGCCCTTAGTCCAATAAGGACGAGTACTTTTATCCACTCCCCCGCCCTCGGGGACACCGTACCAGATGCAACAGCCCAGAACCCGGGTTACTCGCCCCGAGAACGGTGATCGATCGATCGAACGTCACGGAGGCGCGTAGCGTGGTGCGCATCGACGCCGTCATCGAGGACTTCCTGACGGACAAGGGCAAGGGCCAGCGCGGCGAGAGCGGGAACTACCGCCAGGACGCGAGTCGAGAGCTCGATCGGTTCGTCGGTTTTCTCACGGATCACGAAGACGTCGTGACGACGTTCGACGAACTGGATTCGGGCCATCTCCGCGAGTACGCGCGCTACCTCGCTCGTCAGGGCTGGACCGCGGGCACAGTCCGTACGTACTACGCGTACATCTCGGCGTTCTGCGGGTGGGCCGTTCGCGAAGGCCATCTCCCTGAGAACGTCGCCCAGCGTCGCAACGCCACCGAGCCGATCCCCGACAACGGTGGTCACAAGAGCGGCGATCAGCAAGCGTGGTCCGTCGAGGATCGCCAACAGCTCACCACGTTCGTCGACGAGCAGGCCCACACTGCAATCGATGAGATCGGTGAAGATCGAGAGGCTGCGATCAAGGCCTGCCGCGACCGCGCGTTGGTGTATCTCCTCTCGTATTCCGGCGTGCGTGGCGCGGAGGTCCTCCGTGATCGGAACGACGAGCGTCGCCAAGGGCTCTACTGGGAGGACGTCCACCTCGAAGACCGCTATGCGACAGTGTTTGCCAAAAAGCAGCGTCTCGACGATCGGGGGCTCCCCGANCGTCCACCTCGAAGACCGCTATGCGACAGTGTTTGCCAAAAAGCAGCGTCTCGACGATCGGGGGCTCCCCGAGCCGGTACTCCATCCGCTACAGACATACGAGAAGATCCTCGACGCGCCGAGCGAGAACTGGCCGGTGTTCCCCTCGTTCCATCGCCCGACGCTCTCGGAGTGTCTGACCGATGGACTGACCGCCCGCGGGTACACCACAACGGAGATCGAAGAGATGCACACGGACCGGTCGCAGATCGAAATCTGCATCGGATTCGATGTCACGCCTCCGTCGATGACGACCGGTGCTGGGCGACACGTCCTCAAGCGGCTCTGTGATGAGGTAGGTATCGAACTCCACGACGACCACGACTATCTGATGCCTCACGGCGCTCGCCGCGGTGCCGGTGAAGTTCTCGTACGGACTTCAGGACACGCGGCCGCCGCCAGAGCACTCGATAACTCCGAGGAAGTCGTTCGCGAACACTACTCGCATATCGAAGCCGGCGAACTCGCCGACCAGATGACCAGTGCGTTCCAAGAAGTGGATCAGCAAGGTGGAGGGAGCAGCGAGTGAGGATAGACACGGATCACCCTCATGATTTGGCCATGAACGCTATGACACGCTCCGGACGGTAGCAAAGGTTTAGTGAGGAGGCGCAGAAAACACGAGATAGATCGATGCGACAATTTGTCAAGTGGGCAGCTATCCTTGCAACGGTCGCTGCGGGCTGGACTGTCATCGCGCCGGCGATCTGGCAACCCAACCACACGCAAGCGCTCACAAACGTTCTACTGGGGGAGTTCGCGGCACTCGTGCTCGGCCACACAGCCTACCGGCTCACCTCTGGGACGGACCCCTCGATGTCGGCTGCCTTGGGCGGGGCGCTCCTCGGCCTCGTCATCGCCCTTTCTCCGATCGTCTTCGGTCTCGTGTTCGGGCTCACAACAAGCAACATGGTTTGTGGCGGACTCGTCGCCGTTGCCGGGATAGCGAGTGCGGTCGTCGCAAGGGTGCAGCCCGTCAGTCGCCAGGCGCAACGTACTGGCGGTGACCGCTCCGAGGTAGCCTGACGGACGGTTTTCTCATCGACTAAGTGGGGGTTCAGGATAGTAGTATGGGTGATTATAGTGGCAATTGGGGGACTCCAAGACGCACTTCACGCTCCAATAGCTCTAGCGTGATTCTCATGGAGTCTCCCTCTCTCCGTTTGGATGATCTTTGATCAGCCCTCGACAGAGCAAACGGGTGGGGATCATCGGGCTGCCTGAACCCGTTCAGTCAGTACAGCTCTTGTTCCTGTTCCTCACGCTCCGACTCCTCGGCCTGCTCGGCTTCGAGTTGTCGTCGGCCACGTCTGTACTGGGCGATTCCGGGAATGATCTTGTTTTTGAGATCGAGCAGGAACGAGACGATACCGTAGGTCCAGAAGAAAAAGAGGACCACCAGCCCGCCCCAGTAGACGAGTGCGACGGTTTCGGCCGCCATGGTCAGTCATTGGTTTCGACCGGCGAGCCAGCCGCCCCATCGGTCCCCGGCGGAGTGACGATGCCGTGGGTGATTGCTTCCCCGCTCGCGGTGTCGAACAAGTGGACTTTATGACGGTCTAGGACCACGTCGATTTCTTGGTCTTCCCGGATATCCGCGTTGGGATCGTTGCTCATCAGTAGCTGGTCGGTCTTCGTCGCCTCTTGGGCCATCGATGTTTTCCCCTCGCCCAGCAACAGGTAGGTGAATATCTCGTCGCCCATCGGTTCGAGGACATCGGTCGTCGCCTCAATGGCTCTGGACGGGTTCGGTACAGACTCCACGTCCGTCACCGGATAGACATCCTCCGGCCTGACACCGACTGTCACGTCGTCCTCGACGCAGACGGAATCGAACGGGGCGGGGTCGAACGCGAGATCGAAGTAGGAGGACTCCAGCCCTGACTCGGTGACCGTCGCCTCGACGAAGTTCATGCTCGGCGAGCCGATGAAGCCCGCGACGAACAGATTCGCGGGCTGGTTGTAGCAGGTCAGCGGCGGATCAATTTGCTGGAGCTGCCCGCCGTCGATCACCGCGATTCGGTCGGACATCGTCATCGCCTCGGCCTGATCGTGGGTGACGTAGATGATCGTGGTGTCGAGCTGTTTGTGGAGGCGCTGGAGCTCAGTCCGCATGTGGACCCGGAGCTTCGCGTCCAGGTTTGCCAGCGGCTCGTCCATCAGAAAGGCGTCGGGCTCGCGGACGATCGCGCGCGCGATCGCAACCCGCTGGCGTTGGCCGCCAGAGAGTTCGTCGGGATCACGGTCGAGCATCCCTTCCATCTGGACGATCTCGGTCGCGTTCTCGACTCGTCGATCGACCTCCTCGGTGTCGAAATCCCGGAGCCGGAGCCCGAAACTGATGTTGTCGTAGACGTCCATGTGGGGGAACAGGGCGATGTTCTGGAACACCATCGCCACACCCCGATCCTTCGGCGGGAGGTCCGTCACCTCGCGGTCGCCGATAGTAATCGTGCCCTCGGTGGGCGTGGTCAGCCCGGCAATCGTCTCCATCGTGGTCGACTTCCCACAGCCCGACGGTCCGACCAGCGTGACGAACTCGCCGTCGGCGATATCCAAGTTCATGTCGTCGACCGCGACGACATCGTCGTACCGTTTCGTGACGTGTTCTAGTTTGAGTCGTGTCATTTAGTTACTCCTTGAGTGCGCCTGCTGTCAGGCCGCTTACGATGCGTTCCTGAGCAATGATGACGAGGATCACGACGGGGAGCACCCCGACGATGCTCGCGGCCGCCATGAGGTTGAACTGAGTGGTGTACTGAGTCTGGTAGCTGAGGATACCGCCGACGATGGGCGACCAGTTGGCTGCCTCTGTCGAGGTCGCCATGATCGAACTGAAGAAGTACTCGTTATAGACGGAGATGAACGTCAGGATAGCCGCGGTCGCGACACCCGGGGCCGACAGCGGCATGATGACCCGAAAGAGTGCGCCGATCCGGGACGTTCCCTCAACGCGTGCGGCGTCCTCCAATCCGTCCGGGATCTGGCTGTAGAACGTCGTCAGGATGAAAATCGACAGCGGCAGGAACAGCGCGCTGAATGGGATCACCATCGATCCGGGCGTGTTCAGCAGTCGCGGCGGCGTGAACAGCGCCACCTCCGTGAAGGGGAGCGTGACGGGGACGTTCCCGGTGAACGCCTCAAACAACGGGATGACGAACGCCGCCGGTGGGAAGTAGCTAATCGCAAGGATCCCGAGCATCAGGACGCCTCGGCCGGGGAATTCGAGGCGGCCGAATACGTACCCGGCGAGGCTGGCGATAAACAGGACGATAATCGTCGTTGTCACCGCGAGCGCGAAACTGTTCAGCATGAACTGGTGGAACGGCACCTGCTGGAAGACCTCGACGAACGCAGCGGGGTTGAACCCCTTCGGGACCGGCAACGGGAACGTGACAGCTGGTCCGAAGAGATCGACTTCTGGAAGAAACGTTCCCTCCAGCAGCCGGTTCTGCGGCGTCAGCGCCAGCACGAGCAGCCAGTAGAACGGGAACAGCGTTGTCACCATGAAGAAGATCATGGCCGCGTAGAACAGCGCACGGTACACCCGCTCTGGGTTCCGAATGGCCTGCTGGGTCCATCGCTCAAGTGGTCCGCCCTCCGTTTCGGCGCGTTCGTCCGAGTCGCTGAACTGGTCTGTCGCCATCTCAGACGCCCTCCCTGTACTGCTGGTATATGATGGCCGACACCGCGATACCGATGATACCTGCGGTGACGAACGCGATGGCTGCGGAGGTCCCCTGTCGGGTCAGGAACGTTGTGACGACCATGCAAGAAAGCGACGGGACGACCTCGCAGCCGGAAACCGTGTCGATAAGGCCGTAGATCCGCATCGCCTGGACAGACCGGAATAGGACCGCAATCCCGATGGTCGGCAGGATGAGCGGGAACGTGATCAGCCTGAACTGCTGCCACTTCGACGCCCCCGCCACCTTCGCGACCTCGTAGAGGTTCCTGTCGATGCTCTGAAGCCCGGCGAGGATCAACAGTGCCATGAACGCTGACGTCTTCCAGATATCGGCGACGGTGACGATGAACAGCGCACTCGCAGGATCGTTAAGCGTGTTGCGCTCCGCGAGTACGCCTAGATTCGAGAGTGGTTCGACGAGGAACCCGATGCTGGGGTGGAACATCAGGAAGAAGATCATCCCCTGGATGATGATGGGGACGGCCCAGGGAATGATTATCGCCGCACGGACCCAGCGCCGGCCGGCGAAGTCTTGATCGAGGACGAGCGCCTGTCCGAGCCCGATAATCGTCTCGAACGCCACCGCCACGACGGAGAAGATGATCGTCACGACCAGGGCGCTTGATATCATCGCGTCGAAGCTGAACTCGGTCGGCAGGAATGTCGAGCTGCCGGGGAGCCACCGGTCCTTCTGGCCGGTGAACAGCTGGACGTAGTTATCAAATCCGACGAATTTTTGCGTGGCCTGGTTGAGGCTGGTCTCGAACAGCGATAATTCGAACGTCCGCAACAGCGGATACAGCGCCACGATACCAAGCAAGACGAACACCGGTGTCAGCAACAAATATGCATATTGCGTCTCGCTGAGGTTCTCTATCCGCCGCATCACGCTGATCAGTGGCCCGGATCGCAACGACTCGCGCGTCGATTCGTTGTTCGTCTCTGCCGTCATGTTCGTGTGTTCTTCCTCAGTGCGTTGTCATTCATGCAGGGGATGTGTTCATAATTCATGAAATGCTGTCACGCTACCCTTCGATGTTCGAGAGCGTTGATTCGAGCGCGGCCATGGCGTCCGCCGAGGACCGATCTTGGTTAACAGCGGCGTTGGCCTGCTCGGCGATGGCGCTGGATTCGTCGGACCAGACGGGCGTGACCGGCCGCGCCATCGTGTTCTCACCAGCGACCTGGAGCGTGTCCATGTAGTTGCCCATCGGATCGACGCTCGCTGCCGTCTCGGAGGTGAACAGGTCACTACGCGGCGGCAGCCATCCCTCCATCTCCAGGAGGAACAGTTGGAACTCCTCCTGCATCGTCGCACCCATCACCTGTGCAACCGCATCCAAATTCTGGCTGTTGGGGTTAGCCGTGATGTGCCAGCCACCGAGAGCGGAGGTCGTTCCGCCGGTTCCCTGAAACTGGGCCTCGTTCTCGGTGACGGCGTACGGGATCGGCATCGAGCCGAGGTCATCGCCGAACTCCGACGCGGCCGCGTTGATCGCGAACGGCCAGTTCCGGTGGAAGACGGCATTCCCGTTCGTGAACGGAGCCAGCGAGCCGTCCTCGATCCAGCCGAGGATGTCGGTCGGAGCGAAGCCCCCGCCGTAGCCCTGGAGGTGGTCGAAATCCTCGTCGTGGACGAACTTCCGCATCATGTCCAGCGACTGGATTACGGGCTCGGAGTTGACGGTAATCGGCCGATCGCCGACGGGGCCGAAGAGGTTCTCGCGGCCGCCAAAGTAGGCGCCCCCCCACGAGGACATCACCTCGTTGAACGTACAGCAGGCGGTCCCCGCGTAGATGTCCCACTGCGTCGTGAAGCCGTAGTCGACATCCGCGTTGTCGTAGGTGTCAGCCGCGACATTCGACCACTCTTCCCAGGTGAGCGGCTCCGTCGCCCAGTTGTTCTCTTCCGGATTGTACCCTGCCGACTCAACGAGATCCTTCCGGTAGAGCATCGTCGGGTAGTCGGGGTAGAGCGGGACACCGTAGAGGTCGCCGCTTGACGGGTCGATTGCCGTGTCAGTGAACCCACTGAAATACTCCTCGTCTATGGTGGTCAACTGCTTGTCGGTGAGTAACTCCGTGAGGTTCTGGATCTGCCCGCGCTGGGTGAAGATGTTCACCCACCCGTTGTCCATCATGAACATGTCGGGCGAGGTCTCGCCCGCGTTGAGTAGTCGATTGTAGCTTGCCCGCCGTTCGCCGGTGTCGGGCTGGCCCTGCTCAAACTGGACCTTGATGTCGTCCGACAGTCCACCCTCGTTGTGGAGCGCATCGCGGATCTGGTCGGCGTGGTCCTGTGCGACCGTCGCGTCGAATCCCCAGGTCACGGTGGTTGTTCCGCCGCCGGCGTTGCCGGTCTGCGTTCCGTTGGTCGAATTGCCGCCGTCGCCGCTCCCAAGCAGTGCCGAACAGCCCGCGAGCCCGGTCGCCAGACCGGACGTGCCGGCTCCAACGATGAACCGACGGCGCGAGACTCTGCTCCCCTCTCGATTGGTTCCGGAGTTCTCTGACGTCATCGCTCTCTTTGTTAGGGAGTGTACAGTGACTTATAGCTTAGGGAGATGGATTGTTTTATCACAAGAAACTTTACTAAGCCACAGGGATAACTCGGCGTATGGCATTTCGCCGCTCACTGGCCGACTACAAACAGGCCGAAGGCGACCCAGAGCTGTTCCCGGGCGAACGGCGCACTCATTCTGGGCTGTTCGCCGGCTCTGGACGCCGGCTCGTTCATGTCGCCCCTACCGGCGCCGTCCGAGACTACTCCTATCCGCTGTCCGGGTTCCACGGGATCACCGCCTTGCGATTCGGCGTACGTTTCGGGGGGACGGTCCACTGGTTCGACGACCTCGACGACACCAGGCAGCGCTATCACGGGAATACCGCGCTCGTCGAGACCGTCCATCGCTTCGATGAGTTTGACATCGTCCAGCGCGACATCTCTGTCGGCTTCTCTCACTCGACCTTGTTCGAACTGACTGGCGATTGGCCGGACGATCTGTCGATCGTCGGATTCGTGGAGTTCTTTCCGGATGGCCAAGAAGGGCGCGTCGGACAGCTGATCCACGATGACGAGGTCGTTGAAGTGTACCACAACCGGGAACACGACTACCTCCGCGCATCGACAGAACTGTCGGCGATCACGCCCGAGCAGTCAGCACAATTCGGGGAGGTCCTTGCCGAGACGTCGCGGTTGCCGCGCCACTCCAGCGAGACTGACAACTATGAGGGGAGCCGGCTCACTGGCGGCGTCAGCTTCCGCGCTGCCGTTGAGGATGGGACGACGACCATCGTGACCCGACTAGCCGACATCGAGGACGAACCCCGTTCGGACAGCCTCGCCGCACTCGCAGACCAGACACAGCGCCACGGTTCCCCTGCCGACGTCCGCGCGGTTGCGCATGAGACGTTCCCGCACGTTGACGCCACTGACGAACTCGTCAATACGGATCTCCGGGTGCTTCGATTGCTGTCCGCACCGACGGGCGCCCGCATCGCCGGCCCCGAATTCGACCCTTACTACCAGTACTCCGGCGGCTACGGCTACACGTGGTTCCGGGACGATGCCGAGATCGCACAGTTCCTCCTGAAGGCCGACGGTGAACTCGGCCTCGGACTGGCGGACACCCACCGAAAAAGTGCCGCGTTCTACCTGGCGACCCAGCTCGACGACGGCCGCTGGCCCCATCGCGTGTGGCCGATGAACGGTCGCCTGGCCCCTGGTTGGGCCAATGGCCACGTCGAAGGCAACGAGACGCATTATCAGGCCGATCAGACGGCGAGCGCGCTCGTCTTCCTCGCGACATACCTGTCGGCGTATCACGACATAATCCCGGAGCCGACCCGCACAGAGATACGGAATGCGCTCGCGCGCGGCGTCGGCGGGCTGGACCGGTCCCTGGCGACAGATGGACTCCCGCTGGCCTGCGAGAACGCATGGGAGAACATGGACGGGCGGTTCACCCACACGGCTGCTGGCTTCCTCCATGCCTACAGTGTGATCGCGACCGCGCCGTGCCACCCGAGGGTAAGGGACCACGCGGCCGAGCGGGCCCGGCGAATCGATGCGGCACTGGACACGATGTGGCTCCCAGACAAGGGAATCTACGCACGCCGATCAGTCGACGGCGAGCTGGACGGGCGCGCCGACAGTACGACGTTCTCGTTGATCGACGCCCACCTCGTCTACGAGCGGATCGCCGACGTGGACGACGACCGGCTACGCCGACTCGAACGTCACCTCGACACAACGTTCAACCGTCTCTGGAAGGAGACCGACGACATCCGTGGCCTGACCCGATTCGAGGCGGACACGTGGCGACAGCGGACCCAAGACGGCGAGAAAGTGTGGACCGTCTCGACAGGGTGGGGCGCCTACACCGCCGAACGGGCCATCGAGCTGTTCCCT
Organism: Halococcus salifodinae DSM 8989; assembly: GCF_000336935.1. Taxonomy (NCBI): domain Archaea; kingdom Methanobacteriati; phylum Methanobacteriota; class Halobacteria; order Halobacteriales; family Halococcaceae; genus Halococcus; species Halococcus salifodinae. The sequence goes on from NZ_AOME01000092.1 coordinate 23,390, forward strand.
GACACGGACGAGCCGTTCGACGCCGCAGCCTGGTCCGACCGTCTGTTCGCCGAAATCGACCTCAGCGGCTCTCTCTGCCTGCCGTCAGGCTACCTTCCCGAACAGTTCTTCGATACGGGCTCGCCCGACAGCGCGACGCCGCTCGGCTGGTCCCATGGCATCCGACTTGCGACATTCGCGGCGCGGCACGCTCGAAACGCCTAACACGCCATGCCAACCATCGCTACCACACCACCGACACAATGAACGAAGACGACATCATCGACCGCCTCACGCGATTCGGCCTCTCGGACAAGGAGGCACTCGCGTATCTGTCGATACTCAGGAACGGAAACACGCGGATCAGCGTCGTCTCGGAGGAGGCGGACCTCTCCAAAAGCTACACCTACGATGTCGTGGACAAACTCGAAACCAAGAGCTTGATCGAGATCGATGACCACGTTGTTCCAACGCAGATACGGGCGCTGCCGCCCTCACAGGGCATCGAAAACCTCGTCTCGCAGTTGTCCACTATTGAAGCGGAACTGGAGAGCATCTTCGACACCGAGAACTACGAACAGGAGACGTTCAGCATCATCAAAGCGCGTCAGACCATCCTAGGTAAGCTCAACGATCTGATCGGATCCGCTGAGTCCGAGATCGTCCTCTCGCTCCCAGCGTCCGTTCTTGACGCTGTCGAAGAGTCACTCCGGTCGGCGTGTGACCAGGAGACGTTCTGTATGCTGCTAATCACCGAGTACGACGACGAATTCTCCGTCGACGACTCACTCGCCACTATCGTCCAGAGCTGGGACGCGCCGGCGCCCGTCATGCTCACGACCGACCGGTCGGACGGCGTGGTCGCCTCGGCCGACGCGGTACTGGACTCGAACTCGAACGAATACGCCATCTACCACGCGGAAACCCATATCGTCTCCGCGCTGTTCGACTCGTTTATTGCGAATCACTGGCAGATGGGCACCCAGGAATACGTCACAGACGCGGGGACGCTCCCGAAGGCCTACGACAGTTTCCGCCACGCGATCTTCGACGCGGCGCTCCACCGGACCCAAGACCGTGCGATTGAAGCCGAATTGTCGATCAGACCTCCTCAGACAACCGATCCCTTCGAGACGATTACCGAACCCATCGTCGACGTGAAACAGAGCCTCGTTCGCCCGTACTCGAACGATCTGCCGACGCAGGAGTCCCTCGTCCTCGGGTCGGACGACCACCAATTCGAGGTCGGCGGTCCCCGCACTTTCCTCGAAGACTATGAGGCGACGGACGTCACGCTTCACCCCGCCGACGAGTTCTGATCTCCAACCGTAGTTCCTCCGCTGAACATGATTTGTTGCTCTGTTGATCACCGGTTCCGTCTGATGATTCTATCGGCGAATTCAGGGGAATTGGACGCCCTCTTGCGGTATGGGGCGTTTGCGACAACGCGCGAAGAAGTATCGAGAACTTGCCAAAGAACACGTGGAAAATCCAGACGCACCTGCCGTCGCCGACGAAGACGGCGACGGCGAGCACGCTGAGTGGAACAAAATCGCGTTACTGCTCCTACGCGAAGACATCGGAAAACCGCTCCGCCATCTTGAAGATTATCTCAACGAGATGCCCGGAATTCTCGACGTGTTCGGGCTGGAGAAGTCACCGGATCACACGTCGTTTTGCAACTGGGAGAGGGAGATCTCGATGCGGACGCTGCGCAGCCTGCTCCGCAGAACGGCGGAGCAGGCTGGCTTCTCGGGAACTGGCGCGATCGATGCCAGCGGCTTCCAACGTGGTCAAGCGAGCTCTCACTACCGCAAGCGGGCGGATTACTCGTTTCAAGCGATGAAGACCACGATTCTTGTTGATACGGACTCGCTGGCGATCATGGACGTTCATTTCACGACGAAGAAGGCCTATGACGGGCATATCGGGCTGCAGGTCTTCCGGCGGAACGCCGGAGACCTGCGTGAACTCCTCGCGGACAAGATGTACTCTTGGCGTGATCTGCGTGAGAAGTGTCGCTAGTTGTCCACTTTGGCTCAACAGCCCAATAGCTGATACGTTGTAGGAATGAAGCGGATGAATCAGTGACCTGATTCACCCGCTGTCCGGATGTTCTCGTGATGAACCTACCCTTGCTCAAGGAAGTTCTCACAGATCCGGACGAGTTCCTTTCGAACGGCCAGTTGAAATCTCTTGCTCTGGAGATGCTGGAGCTGATTCCGATGGAAGGGATCGAGGGCTCCGGCCTCGATCCCGAGGGGATCATGGAAGTCGTGCTTCGGGCCGCCGTTGGAACGACATCGATCAACGGGGTCACGACGAAGACCAGCGATACGCCAAACCGCAAGACCGTGATGGACTGGCTCCACCCCCTCCAGAAACCCGCCATGCTGGACGCTGTGAACGACATTCTTGCGTTGGTCGCAATGACGGTTCTCGACCGTGGCGGGTCGAGAACCGTCTGTATCGACTTCATGGACAACCCGTTCCACGGCCACCCAGAGGACGAAGACGAGTTCAGGAGGATGCAAGCCCGTGACGGAACAACGAAGTGTCACCGCTATTGTACAGCGTTCGTCATCGCCCGGGGAAAGCCACTGACTCTCGCCGTAGAGCCAGTAGCTGGCGAGGACAGCAAGGCTGACGCGGTCGAGCGCGTGCTCGCCCGCGTCGAGACCTATCCCTTCGAGACCAAGCAGATTCTCATCGATAGAGCTGCCTTCAACGGGGAACTGATCGGGGTACTTCGTGAGACTGCGCCGCCAGTCTTTCCGGTCAAGACCGGGAAAGACTCGCTCCGGCGGAAGCTCTCGGTCAACGCGTCGTATATGACCGAAGAGACGATCTGTGAAGGCAAAGAGCACGAACAGACGTATCCACTAGCGGTGAACGTCACCTACCACAACGGAGATCGAGGGAAGTCGGGGGTAAAACGGACGGGATACGCGGCGTACGGTCTGGAAGACCGCACGCCGCGACAGGTCGCGACAGTCTACAACAAGCGCTCACGGATCGAGAAGAGCTACGAGAAGTTCCGCGAAGCGCGTGCCCTCACAACAACGCCATCGACGACGATCCGGTTGTTCTACGTGGGCGTTGGGTTTCTGTTAGAGCAGCTGTGGGTCGTGCTCCAGTGGGCGGTGCTCGCCGCGCCACAGCGTGGCGGGCGAGCACTCCCGGTGGAGTTCACGTTCGGTGATGCGTTTCTCCACGGAGTCGAACGAGTGTTGGACGATGAACTCGGTTGGAAGGAGAAATATCGGACGAACGGGGTAGGATTGCCGGCGGGATACGATCACGGGCTGGCCTGAGCCGCCTCGCTTCGACCGAAGCGAGGCTGGCGAGGAGCGACAGCCACGTTCTACGCTCACGTAGATCCAGGAATGATCGACGAGAAGTACGCAACTCGACAGATTCTCTCAGGGAACTGCCTTCCAAGCGGGTTACACTCTGGTCCCGCCTCACGTCTGGTCTCTTTCAACGTATCTGCTCGTACCGTGACCGATAGAGTGGACAACTAGCGAGTGTCGTTCCGAATCGACGCGCCCAGTGATCAAGCATTGTGAGCAATCTTCGTTGCAGAAGGCTCACAACGCCCGGATCGACGATGATGTCTACAATCAGCGGTCAATGAGCGAAACCGTGTTTTCGATGCTGAAGGCGGATGACGGCGAGAATTTGCACACGAGGACGTGGCACGGACAATTCCGGGAACTGACCCGGAAGTGCATCGTGCATAACCTCTCGCGGGCGGTCGGCTAACGCCGCCGCCCGCTCTTTCTCCGCCAGATGATCTGAGAGGAATCACCGATCTATTCAGTGATCTTTCCTAAATCTGGCAATTCTAACTCGATCGCAAAGCCGGGTTTCTGCATCAGCCGTCACGTCGAATCGGCGGAAAGAGGAGCTGTGAGTGTCATCAAGCCACCCCACCCCTTCGCCATCTATCGATCAACAGAGCATGCCAAACGATGCGGTGCAAGACAGAAACTCCACATCCACCATCATCGGGCACATATCGACCGATCCACAGAGTCAGATTGTAAACATCTGTGNGTCAGTTTCTGACGCGGAGAAGTTTCGGCAGGCTGGGATACCCCTTTGGCCACGGACCACTGAAAGGATCAGAATATGAAGAGCGAAGTTACTCAAGAGGAAGCATTCGAGGCCGTTGAGCGAAAGAACAGAGAGGGCTCTAACCCGACGGCAGGTGATATCGCAGACGAACTCGGTGCCCCTCCGCCTGAAGTGTTAAATGTTTTGGGAGACCTCAGGGATGTCGATAAGGTGAGAAAATCTGAACCGGAAAATGGAGATCTCATCTGGTTCGTTCGTGGTCAAAGTAAAGATAGCGAGGAGGATGACCACGGGAACTGAGCGCCTCGGGAAAAGATGATTCCAGGCGGATNGAACCTATACCGGAATCCAACCTAGGATTCAAAGGACCAGTCGATGCGATCGAACGTGTATCCACCACAGTGAGGGCAGACCTGCCGCCGGAGTTCGAAGCGCATGCTGCAGGTGTGACACTCGTATGGTAGCGGCTCATCGCGGGCAGGCCCTGCGAATACCGCCCTGACTTTGGCAAGCGTGCTCACTGTGAACCCCCCAAGATTACACATAATGGGGCGCGAATAGAAAACGTTTGTCCCACGAATATGCCGTCTACTATCATGTTTAGCAGAAATCCTCATACACCCACCAGACAATA
>NZ_AOME01000093.1 GCF_000336935.1 Halococcus salifodinae DSM 8989
CGAGGAGGATGACCACGGGAACTGAGCGCCTCGGGAAAAGATGATTCCAGGCGGATAGATTGCTCTTGCACGATTGGATTCGAAATCAATACCGAAGCCTGAATTACACGGAAATTATGCTTGATGAACCTATACCGGAATCCAACCTAGGATTCAAAGGACCAGTCGATGCGATCGAACGTGTATCCACCACAGTGAGGGCAGACCTGCCGCC
>NZ_AOME01000094.1 GCF_000336935.1 Halococcus salifodinae DSM 8989
TTGAACTGCGTATACAGCCGGAATACCGACTCGAACGTGGTCAGTCCAACGGCGGTCACCAACACACCAGGCAGGATCTCCCCCAGTGTCACGTCGGTATCCGGGAAAATGTAGTACATCGGTACGAACGTGATCGCTAACCCGATAATGAGGATTACCGGCCGGATGACCGTCGCAACCACTCCCGGATCGACGCTCGACAGAATCGAATTGATCGCCCATCCTGCTACCAACGCCAGTCCAAACGTCAGAAACACCACCACCCCATCGGTGAGCTGGTCGGCGAAGGTATTCGCCGATCCCGTCTCGTAAATATCCGAAAACGCAGTATCGAGCCCGCGAAAGATCCGGAGTGTTCCCCACAGCAGTACTCCCAGTCCAAGGATCGACAGTCCCGTGGATGTCCCGGCAGTTTCGAGTTGGCCGATGAGAACACCACCAGTGCTCGGCGTGAGAACACGTTCGGCAAACGAGACGAACGCCGTTTCGAGACTCCGATCGCCGACAGTCGAGATGATCGTCAGNAGCGGAAGCATCGACACGAACGCGTGATACGCAATACTGCCCGCCATGAACGTCACCTTCTCTGTACGGAGTTCGTGAACGATCGCTCGGACGATGCTGATCGGACGGTCGAATCGACTCTCGTTGATCCGTTCAGTGAGGGACTTCATAAGTGAGTGATCTGGCTTGAAGAACAGCCTCGATAGGATGGTTGATTACGAAACTGTGTTCATTCCGTCCGATATGCTTCACGCCGTCTGATCGGATTCAAGCTACCCTCGAAAGGGTTCCGAGAAACCCTTTGGCGAGAGTGGTGGTGTCAGTCGTCGGTCGATCCTGGCGNATATGCTTCACGCCGTCTGATCGGATTCAAGCTACCCTCGAAAGGGTTCCGAGAAACCCTTTGGCGAGAGTGGTGGTGTCAGTCGTCGGTCGATCCTGGCGACTCGAAGCCGTCGTCCGGCCCAGAGTCCGATTCTGTGTCCTCGTTGAGATCGGACGCGCTACTGCGCGCACTCCCCACCCAGTCGTCGATGTTTTCGGCAACGAAATCCTGCCCACCGAGTGCAAGCATGCCACCGACACCGATAGCGAGCGCAAGCCCGAGTGCGCCGAAGAACGCCGTGATAACCGTGTCGAACAGGCTCGTCAGCACGGACGTGTCGAACCCGGCCGTGTCGAGCGCGAACACGATGACGATGTAGTAGACGAACAGCTGGACAGCCAGACCAGCGATGTCAGCCGCCCGGCTCGCGTCGACGCTCGCCACCATGTCACCGAGCAGGTCGGCGACATAGATTCCGACAATAAGGACGGCGAGAGCGCCGAGGATCAGTGGGATCTGGCCGATGAAATCGGTCAATGGTTCCGACAGCGCCGGGAATTCGAGCGTATCGACCGCCGCGACCAGCGCGAAGTAGTAGATGAGGAACTCGACGAGTTTCCCGACGGCGTTGCCGATGCCGCCGACCGCGTCCGTAGCGTCAGCGAGCGGCGTGTCTCGGACGTAGGTGTCGAGCCCGAATCCCGAAACCACGCTAGCGACGAGGTCGCCGACGAACCGACCGATGGCGAACCCGACTACGAGGATGACGCCGGCAACGATGATCTGCACCGCACCGTTGGCGATGTTCGTCAGGAACCCACCCGGAATCGCGATGCCGGCGTAATCGAGCGCCATAAGCAGCGCGACGAAGTAAATGAGGTACTCGACGATCTTCCCGACAGCGGTGCCGATACCGCCGACCGAATCGGTGGCATCGGCGAGCGGCGTGTCGCGGACGTAGCTGTCGAGGCCCAACCCGGCGACAATGTTCCCAACGAGACCCCCGACGAATCGACCGATAGCGACTCCGACAATGAGGATTGCGATGGCGACGATGACCTGGACCAGTCCGCCACCGACACCAGTCAGGAACCCGCCGGGAACCGGCATTCCGAGGTAACTGACCGTAGCGAGGACTGCAAGGAGGTAGATGACGTACTTGACGAATTTTCCGAGCGCCTGTGCGATGCTCTGATCCGCATCGCTCTCGCGTTCGAGGGGTGTCCCCTCGGTGTACTGAGCGGGACCGATCCCCTGGACGAGGCGTTTGACGATCCCACCGAAGATCCGGCCGACGATCCATCCGAGCAGGAGGATGACGATCGCGCCAACCACCAATGGGATCGCTTCGAGGAACCCGTTGACCAATGGCTGGAGCGAGTCCGGGACTGTCTGGAGAACGACACCATCGCCGAGTATGTGTGGACTTGTCANAACCCGTTGACCAATGGCTGGAGCGAGTCCGGGACTGTCTGGAGAACGACACCATCGCCGAGTATGTGTGGACTTGTCATTGCTATCACCGATGTCACGCACTCGCTGCCGGCCAGTTCATGCGAGACGGCAGCGATTCACAGAGTCGGCCCATAAATGTTTGTCACGATAGAATACATTGGTTCAATACTATTCAGTGGCCAAGTGTTTGCATATCCTGCCACGTACCCGTTGTATTCTCTCGATATAGGCCGTTATCGCTGATAAAACAGGGTACGTGAAGTTCTGTGAGTGATAGAGGTACTCATCAAACTCTTTCCCATCGAGATGCAGGTTGTCCATCGGTGGACGTTCGTTGAGGAACGCTTGGCGTTGATTGGCGAGCATATCGCAGTCGTGTTCAAGCGTATAGAGTCGGTCACGAGCGGCCCTGAGTTCCCTGGCGGACCAC
>NZ_AOME01000095.1 GCF_000336935.1 Halococcus salifodinae DSM 8989
ACGTTACAGGGGATAGAGACGCTGCCACTGCGGATGGAGCGCCACAGCGAGAACGCACTGGCTGTCGCGGAATGGCTACAGGATCACGACGACGTCTCGTGGGTCAACTACCCGGGACTTGCCGACCATCCGACACACCAAACGGCGAGCGAGTATCTGGACGGTGGCTATGGTGGCATGATCACCTTCGGCGTCGCGGGTGGATACGAGGCTGCGCGAACGACCGTCGAATCGACGGAGCTCGCGAGTTTGCTCGCCAATGTTGGTGACGCGAAGACGCTGATCCTTCACCCAGCCAGCACCACTCATCAGCAACTCACCGATACTGAACGAGACGCCTCTGGTGTTACCGATGACCTCGTGCGTCTTTCGGTCGGCATTGAGGACCCGGCCCGGATTATCGCAGATCTGGAGATGGCAATCGAGACCGCAAGCACTGCGAACTAACCGGCGGTTTCGACTGCCAATCGGCCAGTGAATAGGTGCATTTTCAATTCGGGATCGCGAGGGGATGGTATGATGGCACATAGCTATCAGAGTGCCGGTGAGATTTCGCCTGACCTTCCAGATGTCGTCCGGTTTGATCTCCGCGCATCTCGATACGTCGTAACTCGTCAGCGGCCGTCTCGATTGCACCGCAAAGCGTGATTCACTTGCGTGCTTACCTACCCAGATAATGAGATGTCGAGACGAATAGCGAAGAGTTGACAAACCGAGGTCAACAAGCTTAACGCAGATACGGCCCTTCGGTTAGATATGACATGGTCCAACCAAGAGTGGTGGCCAGACCTACTACGACTGGATGTCCTCGACGATAACACTGCGGACACCAATCCGTACGGCGAGGACTTCGACTATGCCGAGGAATTCGAGAAACTCGACCTCGAGGAAGTGAAGTCAAACATCGAGGACGTGATGACGGATTCACAGGACTGGTGGCCGGCCGACTACGGTCACTACGGACCGTTTTTCATCCGGATGGCGTGGCACAGCGCTGGGACGTACCGAACTGCCGACGGCCGTGCCGGTGCGGCCGGTGGCCTCCAGCGCCTTCCGCCGGAGAGCAGTTGGCCGGACAACGTGAGCCTCGACAAGGCACGCCGCCTGCTCCAGCCGGTCAAAAAGAAGTACGGCAAGAAGCTCTCATGGGGAGACCTCATCGTGCTCGCGGGGAACGTCGCCCTCGAATCGATGGGCTTCGAGACGTACGGCTTCGCTGGCGGCCGCGAGGACGCATTCAACTCCAACGAGGCCGTCGAATGGGGTCCCGAAACGGAGTGGGAGACAACCTCGCCCGAGCGCTTCGACGACGGCGAAGTCGGCAATCTCAAAGACCCGCTTGCAAACACCGTGATGGGTCTCATCTACGTAAATCCTGAGGGCCCGTACGGCGAACCGGATGTCGAGGGGTCTGCGGCGAACATCCGCGAGGAGTTCGACCGCATGGCGATGGACGACGAGGAAACCGTCGCGCTCATCGCCGGCGGCCACACGTTCGGGAAGGTCCACGGCGCTGACGACCCTGAGGAACACCAGGGCCCCGAACCCGAAGCGGCCCCTATCGAGCAGCAGGGCCTCGGCTGGGACCACGACTTCGACAAAGCCGGGATGATCAGCAGCGGCATCGAAGGTCCCTGGAACGCTACGCCGACCAAGTGGGATGCGAGATATCTCGACAATTTGTTAGACTACGATTGGACCTCTGTCAAGGGACCCGGCGGTGCCTGGCAGTGGCGGCCGGTCGGCGACGACATCGGCGACGCACCTGGCGCGCAGGACTCGTCGGAGACGGAACAGCCGATGATGCTGACGACGGACGTCGCTCTGAAATACGACGACGACTACCGAGAGATCCTCGAGCGCTTCCAAGAGAACCCGGACGAGTTTCAGGAGGCGTTCTCGCGGGCGTGGTACAAGCTTATCCACCGCGACATGGGCCCGCCCGAGCGGTTCCTCGGCCCGGAGGTCCCCGACGAAACATTTGTCTGGCAGGATCCCGTCCCGGACGCCGCCTACGAACTCGTCGCCAACGAAGAGATCGCCGAACTCAAGGAGACACTCCTCGCCTCGGATCTCTCACGCTCTCAGCTGGTCAAGACCGCGTGGGCGTCGGCGTCGACGTACCGCGACAGCGACAAGCGTGGCGGCGCGAATGGCGCGCACCTCCGTCTCGAACCCCAGCGGAGCTGGGAAGTCAACGAGCCCGAGGAGCTGGAGACAGTACTCGATACCCTCGAAGCCATCCAGGAGGAGTTCAATGACTCGCGCTCTGACGATGTGCGCGTCTCGCTGGCCGACCTCATCGTACTCGGCGGGAACGTGGCAATCGAGGAGGCCGCGGCAGACGCCGGCTACGACGTCGAGGTGCCGTTCGAACCCGGTCGCACAGACGCGACCCAGGCGCAGACCGACGTCGAGTCCTTCGAGGTGCTCGAACCGAAGGTCGACACGTTCCGGAACTACCTCGGCGACGAGTACGACGACATCTACGATTACCCGGAGGAGCGGATGGTCGACAAGGCAGAACTACTGAACCTGTCTGTTCCGGAAATGACGGTGCTCGTCGGCGGGATGCGTGCACTCGGCGCGACCTACCAGGACACCGACCGCGGCATCTTCACAGACCAGCCGGGCACGCTAAGTAACGACTTCTTCGTGAACCTGCTCGATATGGACTACGAGTGGGAGCCAGTCGATGAAAACAATGAGATCTTCGAGGTCCGCGACCGCGACACCGGCGAGGTTGAGTGGGAGGCCACTCGTCTCGACCTGATCTTTGGCTCGAACGCTCGCCTCCGCGCCACCGCAGACGCCTACTTCGCTGACGACGCCGAGGAGCAGTTCGTCGAGGACTTCGTGGACGCCTGGAGCAAAGTGATGCAGCTTGACCGCTTCGACCTCGAGTAGCAATCCGACGTCCGGAATCGCTTAGCCTATTGCACCTGAAGTCGGGCAGGTGGTTTGCTCATGCGCGACCGGATTTGGAATCTATACGACCAGTTTAAATTTCGAAGGCAACTGTGCATGACGAATCGATCTAGCCGACCTCTGATCAGAACTGAACTCGGCTAGATAGCCGATCAATGCACGGACCGAGTGTTCATATCGACCACCTTCTTAGGGTAATAAATAGCCGCTGGTCAATTTCGAGTCGCTATCTCGGAATCGTCCGGTCAGGCTGTGAAATGAACGCTCGCTGAACAGTGCCGCCGCTCACGAATCGTGTGCGACGAACGTGAGATGATCTATCGGAAGATGGCAGATCAGCGTCTCGATGTCGGCGTAGCTCTCCCACCGCTCGCACTGTGACTGTGCGATGGTCGTGACATCCGCAACGAATCCGTCGAGAACATCACCACTCCCGTCGGATTCGTCCTCGAAAAACCGGNGTCGATACGTGGTTCTGTGTCGGCTGAGTCCGACTCTGGCGTTGGCTTCGTCCCCATATCGTGTATCTAATCGTTCCCACAAGTCGTCCGACAGACGAACACTGGGCGGAGGGCTTGCTGCTGACACGCGGGTACCGGAGTGCGGTGGGTGTTGAACCATTGGTTTCTGTCGGGTATGACGGTCGTCTTGTCACCGGATCATCGTCACGTCGGTTCGCTCAAGCGCATCGCTGGCTCCGAACGCTTTTTTCCGGCAAACAGCTACTGTTCTGGCCCTCTCGTCGGTACAGGTGGGTGTCCACTCTGGGCATCGAACGGCGGGAGTTCCTTCCCGTCAGCGTCGACCTTCGCGCGTTCGAGCCGCCACTGATCGTTGTCGAACGGGATGTCGTAGTTCGCCTCGGCTCGTGCGAGGATGCTTTGGGTTGCGGAGCCGCCACGTATTTTTACTTTCCCCCTGTTGGTTCGATCCGACCGTGACCACAGGCGACGACGGGAGTGGGTTCCGTGGAGTGATCCGCGGCGGACCGACGATGGTATACGCGAACCGGTTCGCGGTGTTCGCAGTACC
>NZ_AOME01000096.1 GCF_000336935.1 Halococcus salifodinae DSM 8989
TGATCGACACGAGGTAGTGATCGCCGGTGCCGGTCCGGCCGGAGCTCAGTGTGCGCGCGACGTTGCCAAACGTGGCTACGACGTGCTCGTCCTCGAAACCGAGAACGAGGCGGAGTTTCCTCGACAGAGCAACAAGTCCACCGCCGGGACCTTCGCCTCGATGATGGGAGCGTTTGGCTTGCCCGACGACGTGGTGATGAACTACACTGAGAAGATCGTGCTCGAATCTCCGAACGACCACTTCACCAGAGTCCAGCCGGGTGCGGTGATGGACTTCGCGGATTTCAAACAGTTCCTCGTCGAGGACGGGCGCGAGGCAGGCGCGGAATATCGCTTCAACGCGCGTGCGACCGCCCCGATCACCGAGGACGGCCACGCGGTCGGGGTGCGCTACAACGGCGATCAGGAGGTCTATGCCGACATCGTGATCGACGCGACCGGACCGGCAGCGCCCCTGGCGAAGGCCCTCGATGTGAGCGACCTCGAACGGAAGAACCAGGCGATCGGCGTCGAATGGGAGATGGGTGGGATAAGGGTCGAACACGATGGCTACGCCGACCTCACGGACGCTATGATGCTCCGGCTGGATCACGATCTCGCACCGGGCGGCTACTCGTGGATCTTTCACACCGGTGCGGACACCGCGAAGGTCGGCCTGTGTTTCATCCAGAACGAGCGCTACCGGAACCACCAGACGAAAGACCGGAGCATTGACGGCTACCTCGATCACTGGCTCGACACCGACCCGCGGCTGACGAACGCGAAGCGTCACGAGGGCGGCCAACACCGCGGTTCCGCGCACATCCAGACCCCCGATCGGCTTCATGCGCCGGGATTCATGGCGATCGGCGACACCGTGCCGACGGTGGATCCGCTATGGGGCGAGGGGATCCACACCTGCATGAAGTCGGGCCGCGCGGCCGCGATCACCGCCGACCGGTGTCTGATGTCCGAACGACGGGACATCTCGGGTTCGAACATGTCGGTCTACGACACCCTCTGGCACCGCGACGTCGCACCCAAGGCCGAGCGCCGGCTCTTGATGACGCGGCTCCTGTATCTGGCCTCGAACGAGCGCTACGATCGGCTGCTGNCTCTGGCACCGCGACGTCGCACCCAAGGCCGAGCGCCGGCTCTTGATGACGCGGCTCCTGTATCTGGCCTCGAACGAGCGCTACGATCGGCTGCTGGGCGACATGAACGATCTCGGGATGGGGACGCTGGCGGATGCAAATGAGGGTAGTCCGCTTGCGATCGCGCGATTGATCCACCTCGACGACGCCCCACTATTCGGGCAGTTCCTGCGCGATCGGGTTGCGGAGCGACTCGCGTAACCGAGTCGGATCCTCAGAGTGTCGTAGACCGGTCTTCGGAGCTATCTACAGGCACATTCGGTGAACGGTGGATGTTTGCCGTTTGATGAACTCGCCCCTCCCGTTCTGTACTGTCGATTGTCATCTCCGCTCTCGCGTAGGGTATGCCCTCGGATACCCGATATCTCTGAACTCAGCTAGGTCGATTCGTCATGCATAGTCCTGTGTGAAAATTTAGGGCGTCGATTGATTCCAACACTTATTGTGTATGAGAAAACGACCTGCTTGTCTTCAGCTACCAGGGGATCATCCGATACGACTATACCCTTTCTCGAAAAAGTCTTGCTGAGCGCGGGATCTGAGTCATGAGGACCAGTTTCTCGCGCTCCTCGTGATTTTCGGGAGAGATCCAACAGGAGGAATCAGCCATTCAGTGAAGCGCACTGGAGTGTNCAAACAGGCTTGATCTACCAGATGAGAGTGTCCCGTGACGGATGTGGTCGAAATATTCGGGAAAGGTGATGGTGGCGGTGTGGAGCACGAGCGATCCATGACAAGCACTCAGGTTGTAGCGCGCCCCCCATGTCACTGATTGACGTGAGGACGGAAAGGTGTTAGGGGCGTTGTCGAAAAATCGGCGGTGATTCTGCCTCTGGTCCCTACAGAGGGAGTGTTAGCTGCTTGCTGTAGTCTCGGTCTCCATCGAGGTTCCGTTCTCCATCATGGTCNTCTCGTTTTCCATCGAGGTCCCGTTTTCCATCATGGTCTCTTCACCAGCAGCAGTGGTCTCTTCCTCGCCAGCGGTGGTTTCCTCTTCGTCGGCTGTCGTCTCTTCACCAGCAGCAGTGGTCTCCTCCTCTTCCTCAGCGGCGGTGGTTTCCTCTTCCTCAGCGGCAGTCGTCTCTTCTTCCTCAGCGGCGGTGGCTTCCTCTTCAGCAGCGGTGGTATCCTCGCCGGCAGCAGCAGTGGCTCCATCACCGCTGGTGTTGTTGCCACCCCCGCCTCCACTACATCCAGCAACCACGAGCATGACGGCCACGAGGCCAACCATGGCGATGCGCTTCGTCTGAACGCCTTCCAATCGATCGGATAGTTTTGACATCACGGTGTCTTCGGCCTGTCAAGAGTCGGGGCACGTTCTTAACTCCAGGTAGCTGTTCCGAACCTTTTCGGACTATTCCAGATCGTTTCGGGCTTCTAAGTGCGAATTTTGAATATGAAATGTGTTGAAATGTGGCATGGGACTTTGATGTCGATCACGCCTGAGCACTCTCCGTAACTGAAAGCGTGGCTACTGGCGGGCGAGATACCGCCTCTTATTGACCGACATCGATTGTCGTTCCAAGACCCGCGATTTATCTCGTGGTGACTTGTATTCCGTCGTCCCAGTCGTTGGGATCGGGGTCAATACCCATGTCCATTGATGTGTAGGCCGATCGCGATTTTGTCGTCGATATCTCTGGACGAACACGCGAGTCGGAGGTACCGAACCAAGTACCGAGTTCATCCACCAGATGCCCCATCGCTAGAGCGTGCCGTCGACTACGGGGTTATGACATCGAAGTTGACTGCGATATTGAGCACGAACCATGTTGACGTCGAGAATCAGACCTTGAGCAGTATGAGCGTGAAGTGACAGTTAACGAAAGGGCTACGGTTGTGCGTTCGAAGTGCACACTTGGGGAGACTCTGGTATGGTTGGGATTGCTCACCCTCAACTTACTCTCCCCGATGGATCGCGATCACGAGTGCGTGCGGCGTTGCTGGCGGGCTCTGTCCACGGATAGCGACCGAGGCCGTTACCAATATCCTGCCACCGAAACCCATTGTTCCGGGCGCGCTCGCCGCGAGAGTCCGTTTACACGCTTGCTGAGTCGCCAGGACGATGCGCGATGATCGCGGACATTTTGCACAATGATGGGGGTAACAGTGTTCTTCTCGGGCGATTGTACACCCGTTTCGCGGGAGGTTTTTCGAACTCCTCCGCTGTCAGCTGCATCCCGACTCGAAATTCAACCGACTCGATATTGAATAGTACAGATCGAAACCGATCGATCCTCGCTCGACGATGACAACAATGGACTGTGATCGAACGGTGGCTGTACGCCATTCACGCAGCTCAGGTCAGTCGTCGAAAAGTGTCGTCTCGACGAGCTTCGCTGTCCCACGACGAATGCGGCCGCCGATGGCGGTCGGCGAGAGGTCGAGTTCGTCCGCGATGTCGGCGAGGCGCGCCTCACGGGGCTCCTCGAAGTAGCCGTTCTCGTAGGCGGTCATCAGCGCTTCGCGCTGGGCTTCGGTCAATCCCGTGGGTTCGCCGCCGTCCCACTCGTCCTGCCGGAACATTTTCTGGAGGGTGAACGAGATGTTCTCGGTGTCGCAGTACTCGGCGAGTGCGGCGAGCGCGTCTCGATCGGGGAACTGGAGCCGGACCGTCCATCCGCGGACGTTGGTGATCGCCCTGCGCATCAGTCCGCTGAGTTCGCTCGTCTTCGGCGAAATGAGCTTGGTTTCCGGGGGGTGGCGTATCCGATAGACACGGGTCGGCTCCAAGCCCGCCACCAACTCCCATTCCACAACCGTGTGATCCTCGTCGAGTTGTTGTTCGAACTCTTTGCCAGGATTCTCGACGATGTAGAAGAAGATCGCCGTCTCAGGGTCAGTCCCAGAGTGATGGACAACCCGAATCGTTGTGTCGGGACACTCGCGAATCGTAGGATCCAACGACATGTCCGGGTGGCCGATGTCGGCAACAGCGATCACACTCATGACTGATCACTTCGTTGAGAGCATTGTCGTGTCATCACTCGCGATCGCTCTACCGGGCAAGCAATCGGCTGATC
>NZ_AOME01000097.1 GCF_000336935.1 Halococcus salifodinae DSM 8989
ACAAGCGAACAATTTTGGAATTGATATTTCGGGACTAAACAGGTCCGCGAAGATTTCAATCGTCCCGGTATCGCGACCAGTGAAAACGCTCGCGAACAGCCCGCTGACTCGGTCGCCGACTCCCCAGCCGAGCGCCCGGATCACACCGCCCACCAGCGGAGTTAGAGTCTCTGAAGCCGCGTCTCTTTGCGTTCTTCATCGGCCTCAGCCTTGCGCATACGTACTCATTCCCATCGGTTTCGTATATTGCGGACTCACCGGACTCACCACAGATATCCTCACTATGATGAGTACGTCTTCACCCGACTACGACTCGAATTGACCGAAGCTGGCAGAGGGATCCTCTGGTGGGGAACTCTCAGGCACTTGTCGCCCATCGGTTGCCGCCGCGAATCCGTCTCCCCACAGCCACGCGGCAATGATAAGCGCGTAAAACCCAACGAACACTCCCACGATGCCCCCAAGGATAGGGACGATATTGAGGACGGTCACGATGAGTCCCACCACGATATTCAGCCCGATGACGTAGGCCCACGCGATCAAATACTCACGCGAAGTCACGACATCAGTGATAATGCCGAAATCGAACCCCGCACCGAATGTGCCTTTCCTCGCATAGTTGGCAACTCCTGCGAAGCCGACATACCCAAACGCGAGGGCAAGAATCCACCAGAGGAACAACCCTCCGAAGAACCCGAGGAATCCGAGACCGGCCCCTGCATCCGATCCCGTGAGCAGGGCCAGAACCGATCCACCAACGAACACGCCGAACACAACTAGGGGGATGAGCTGATAAATGAATCCGATGATACCCGCTACAACTCCCTCTTTCAGTAAGTCACCCCACTCATCGAACACGGGCGGGTGCTCGGCATGCTCCATTCCTGACCGGATCGCGCGGACTAAGTACCCCGACACAACGAACCACGGGACGATGAGAAACGAAAACAACAACGCGAACCCTCCAATCAGCACCGTGACTATCCAGTCGTCCGATTCCATTGGATACCGCGCCAGTGTCTCGATGTCTACGTCCATGTGAACCGATTGAAGTTATGCGTCAGCGGTAATAAACCTTGGTACAAGGTGACATAGAACTCGTCATACACCTCACCAGCAGCGCGAAAAACAGTGTCTGATAAGCAGCCAGTAGTGTCGGTATTCAAAGCTAGCGATAGCGGGCCCCTCGGCCGATACGCGAAACCTATGCCAACTGTTCTATGACGGCCCATTGGTAGCGATTCGATTGATCCCTGCACTCAGCGTTCTGACGTCGTCGGCGAACAGCAGAAAATGGACGCAATTGGGGACAAGACAACCCAATCTTCCAACAACAATACCTCTCCCAACCGTTTATCACGCCACACTCTGAGAACAACATACCCGCGATGAGTCCAGATACCCGTGTGAATCGACCATGAATCGCCGCACACTTGTCGTACTCCTCCTCGGCGTCCTCGTCGTACTCGCTGGTTGCGCTGGGACTCCCGGCGGGAATCAAACCACGGCGACCACTGGCACTGATCTGACTGCTGTCTCTACACAGACGGAACGCACAGCCGGCACAGCAGCCACACAGAGCGGGACGCAAACACCGACTGCCACGGCCGCATCCTCGAACGAAGACATCACTACGACTGCTACTGCTGCTGCCACGCAATCGAACACCCCTCTCGAAGGGACGCTCGATATCCATTATATCAACGTCGGACAGGGTGACGCCACCCTCATCATCGGGCCGACCAACGAAACCATGCTCATCGACACTGGCGATTATCGAGACGACGGCGAGATCGTCCTCGACTATCTCCGTCAGCACGACATCAACCGCATCGATTACCTCGTTACCACCCACGCTGACGCCGACCACATCGGCGGCCACGAAGCCGTTATCAACTACTACGAAACCCAAGCCAACGGCATCGGCGCGGTGTACGATCCCGGTCTTGCTTCCAGTTCACAGACCTATCAAGAGTATCTCGATGCCGTCGAGGAACACGATGTTCAACTCTACGAAACCCGTGCCGGTGATTCAATCCCCTTTGAGGGAGTGAGCACCAAGGTCCTCGCTCCGCCCGAACCGTACCTCGATAGCGAGCAGCGCAACGAAAACAGCGTTGTCCTCCAACTCACACTCGGCCAGACGAGTTTCATGCTTCCCGGTGATGTCGAGGAGGACGGCGAAGGCTATCTTGTCAGCGAACACGGTGGCGATCTCCAGTCAACCATTCTCAAATCGGCGCACCACGGCAGCGCCGGCAGCAATACTGGCCCGTTCCTCGATGCTGTGCAGCCACAGGTGGCGGTCATCTCCAGTGCGTATGATTCACAGTACGGACATCCTGCTGAAGAAGCACTCAAACGGCTCGGAGAGCGCGATATCGCCGCCTACTGGACTGCTACCCATGGAAACATCGTCATGAGCAGCGATGGGGAATCGATCTCTATTGCTACCCAGCAGACTGCACCCACCGACCCTGGCTCGCTCCGCGATGGAGAACCGGTCGAACCTGGGTCCGATACCCCGATCGAACAACGCACGACGGTCGCCGTCGGCGCGAAGCCAACTCAGA
>NZ_AOME01000098.1:0-249 GCF_000336935.1 Halococcus salifodinae DSM 8989
TGGTGAAGAGACCATGATGGAAAACGGGACCTCGATGGAAAACGAGACCATGATGGAGAACGGAACCTCGATGGAGACCGAGACTACAGCAAGCAGCTAACACTCCCTTTGTAGGGACCAGAGGCAGAATCACCGCCGATTTTTCGACAACGCCCCTAACGGCTGTGTTGAATCGCCATAAGACAGTGGATTTCACTGTTTGACGGAGCGTTTGATGTTGTAGACGACACACATCAAGGTGATTTCTCG
>NZ_AOME01000098.1:257-1626 GCF_000336935.1 Halococcus salifodinae DSM 8989
GAAGCGCATCGCCATGGTTGGCCTCGTGGCCGTTATGCTCGTGGTTGCTGGGTGTAGCGGAGGCGGAGGTGGCAACAACACCAGCGGTGACGGAGCCACTGCTGCTGCCGGCGAGGATACCACCGCTGCTGAAGAGGAAGCCACCGCCGCTGAGGAAGAAGAGACAACTGCCGGTGAAGAGGAAACCACCGCCGCTGAGGAAGAGGAGGAGACCACTGCTGCTGGCGAAGAGACGACAGCCGGCGAAGAGGAAACCACCGCTGGCGAGGAAGAGACCACTGCTGCTGGTGAAGAGACCATGATGGAGAACGGAACCTCGATGGAGACCGAGACTACAGCAAGCAGCTAACACTCCCTCTGTAGGGACCAGAGGCAGAATCACCTCCGACTTTTCGAGAACGCCCCTAACACTGTTCCGTCCTCACGTCAACCAGTGACATGGGGCGCGCTACAACCTGGGTGCTTGTCATGGATCGCTCACGCTCCACACCGCCGCCATCACCTTTCCCGAATATTTCGGCCACATCCTTCACGGAACACTCTCATGTGGTAGATCAAGCCTGTTAGCAGACCATGAGTACTGACAGGACGACACTCCAGTGCGCTTCACTGAATGGCTGATTCCTCCTGTTGGATCTCTCCCGAAAATCACGAGGNACACTCCAGTGCGCTTCACTGAATGGCTGATTCCTCCTGTTGGATCTCTCCCGAAAATCACGAGGAGCGCGAGAAACTGGTCCTCATGATTCAGATCCCGCGCTCAGCAAGACTTTTTCGAGAAAGGGTATAGTCGTATCGGATGATCCCTTGGTAGCTGAAGACAAGCAGGTCGTTTTCTCATACACAATAAGCGTTAGAATCAATCGACGCCCTAAATTTTTCACACAGGACTAAGCATGACGAATCGACCTAGCCGAGTTCAGAGATCTAGGGTATCCGAGAGCATACCCTACGCGAGAGTGGAGATGACAATCGACAGTACAGAGCGGGAGGGGCGAGTTCATCAAAGGCAAACATCCACCGTTCACCGAACATGCCTGTAGGTAGCTCCGAAGACTGGTCTACGACGCTCTGATGATCCGTCTCGGTTACGCGAGTCGCTCCGCAACCCGATCGCGCAGGAACTGCCCGAATAGTGGGGCATCGTCGAGGTGGATCAATCGCGCGATCGCAAGCGGACTACCCTCATTTGCATCCGCCAGCGTCCCCATCCCGAGGTCGTTCATGTCGCTCAGCAGCCGATCGTAGCGCTCGTTCGAGGCCAGATACAGGAGCCGCGTCATCAAGAGCCGGCGCTCGGCCTTGGGTGCGACGTCGCGGTGCCAGAGAGTGTCGTAGACCGACATGTTCGAACCCGAGATGTCCCGTC
>NZ_AOME01000099.1 GCF_000336935.1 Halococcus salifodinae DSM 8989
TCAGGTCCGAGTCGTGGGCGAACCACGAGTCGAAGAGGTAGGTGTCCGCAGGTACACCTACCTCTTCTTCCAGTTCTGTGACTATCTCCCGAGCGAGATCGTACTTCGTCTCCTCGTCGTCCTGGTCTTCGTCGTCAGCTTTCTCGTACTGGCGAAATGCGAGTGGATAGGAGGTTTTATCGTCGGTGTAGAATGCGTAGACGAGGTCCTGNAGTCGTATTCAGTGAGGAACTTGTTGAGTGCTCGGTCGCCTTGGGCCGGAAGGACTTCACGTGCGATCCCGGTGACGGTCTTGCTGCGGGCCGCAGCAAGACCTGTCACGTACGTTTTGGCGTGGTGAGTCTGGTGATACGACAGCGAGTCGAACTCGTCCAGTGGATCGGTGCAGGACAGGAAGTCCGTAATCGGAAGCATCGGCCGTCATTG
>NZ_AOME01000100.1 GCF_000336935.1 Halococcus salifodinae DSM 8989
ACGAGGTCCTGTCCCCAAACGGGTTCTCCTTCAGTATGATCGTAGAACTCTCCAGCACCGGGAAGTTCCTTCCCGGTTCGCTGGAACACCGAGTCATCGATGACGATGTAGCCGTCCTGTGACCAGCGCGTCTCGCCGTGTTTTTGCAACTCCTCTAATCGTTCGTGGTTGAGTTGATCTCCGTCCCAGTCGTATTCAGTGAGGAACTTGTTGAGTGCTCGGTCGCCTTGGGCCGGAAGGACTTCACGTGCGATCCCGGTGACGGTCTTGCTGCGGNGTGGATCGGTGCAGGACAGGAAGTCCGTAATCGGAAGCATCGGCCGTCATTGCCGTCTACATCGCGTTCCGACTTAAACGTGCAGAGCCGAGTACAACGATATCGTAGATCAGTATGATATACTATAGTTCGAGTGGAACCTCGTACCGGCCTCCCAGCGACCGGAGCGTGTCAACCACGCCGCTGCCGAGTGGAATCCCTTCCGCCAGCCGCTCCTCGCGGGTCCGTGCCTCGGGCTCGCCGGGGAGGAGCACCTCGTCGAATCCCTCGGCCGGTCGGGCCGAGGAGAGCTGGTCGACCAGCGAGCCGATGCGGCGCTCGTAGCCGTCGCGCTCGGCGAACGCCTCGACGTCGACGGCGGCGACCATGTGACCGATCCCCTGGGGCGTCGACTCGTCGTCGTACAGCGTCGCCACGTCCTCGCCGACGGCGGTGTCGAGCAGCGCCCCGCAGAGCGCGTCGATGACGAACGCGAGCCCGTACCCCTTCGGGCCGCCGACGGGTCGGAGCGCGTGGAACTCCTCGGGATCCGTTGTCGGCTCGCCGGACTCGTCCAGCACCCACTCCGGCGGGATCTCCTCACCCTCCTCCTCGGCGAGGATGACGGCACCCTTCGCGACGACGCTCGTCGCCATGTCGAGGGTGACGTGGAACCCGTCCTCACAGGGAATCGAGATCGACAGCGGGTTCGTGCCGAAGAAGGGGTCCGCACCGCCGAACGGGGCCACGTTCGGCCCGGAGTGGGTCATGCAGATCCCGATACACCCCCGGTCCGCAGCGTGGTTCGTGTAGTACGAGGCGGTGCCGTAGTGGTTGCTGTTGCGCACCCCGACGAACGCGGCACCGGCGTCGGCGGCGCGGTTGATCGCCTCGTCCGTCGCCCGGAGCGTCGCGACTTGGCCGGGGCCGTCGTCAGCGTCGACGACGGCTGCCCCGGCGTGGGACCCCGACACGGAGACATCAGGGTCGCCGGCGATCCCATCGGACTCCAATCGGTCGGCGTACGGTTCGAGCCGGACCACACCGTGGGTGTCGACGCCGCGGAGATTGGCGTCGACGAGTGTGTCCGCGACGGTGTCTGCCGCGTTCCCCACGAGGCCGGCCCCGCGGAGCACGTTGGCGGTGAACTGTTCAAGCGTTGTGGCGTCGACGACGACGCCGTCGGTAGGTTCGTTTGCCATGGTAGGTCGTTGTAGTGGTCGGTGGAGGGTCGTCGGGCGTGCTCTACGTCGCTCCGGAACGGTGAGTTCCTGGGAGCGGTCGGCCGCCCGGACCGGCATCAGTGCTCGGGGTCGACGGGCGAAGGCGCCGTGAACGACCCGTCATCGTCGAAATCGACGGGGCCGGGGTCGGTGACGACTCGGAGGTCAGCGCGGTCACGCGCCTCTGTGACGAGTGCCTCGGAGGCGTAGACGCGCTCCAGGCGCATCGTGTCGGTGATGCGGAGTACCCGAAGCTCCTCGGACGGGGTGACGCCGACGGTCGAGAGCGCGGCCACGAGCCCCGCCCGGTCGGTCTCGACTGGCGGCGGGACACGCATCCCGCGGGGAGTGCTTGCGGTGAGCCCATTGATAACGGTCTTCGAAAGGTCGAGGTCGGCGAGCAGTTCGGCGCCGACGAAGTCCGCGAGCCCGAGCGCGGCCGCGTTCCCGTGGGAGGGTTCGGTGAGCGTCCTGACGTAGATCCGCTTGATCTCCGGACGCTCCAGTGGCGGCTCGTTGAGCCCGTACACCCGCCTCCCGATCACGTTCGTGTCCATGCCGGAGCCGCTGATGTCCTTGCCCATCCGGTCGACGACGAGGACGTCCACGTCGTCGAAAGGGAGCTGAGGAAGGAGTTCACGGGCAGTCTCCAAAAGCTCCGCCTCGCGGCCGAGGAACCCGGACGGAGGGATGCCCTCGATCACGGCGGTGTCGTCGCGCTGGTCCTCGACGAGGGCGACGCCGCCGACGACTGGCGCCTCCTCCACGATAAGTGAGGTGATCTCGGGGATCATCCGCCGGAAGCTCCAGTCGATCGCCCACTCGTGGGCCGTCTTGGCGCCGCGCTGCTTCCCGAGGCCGATGACGAGCATCTTCGACAGTCCGCTCTCGACACGGCCTTCGAAGTCGGTGTGCTGTTTCACGCGGTTGATCGGGACGATTCCGTCGGCGGCGGCGGCGTTGGCGTCGAGGGAGACGTCGATCCCGCGCTCGGGGGTCGTCCCCACGGTCACCGTCTCCATCGTCGGTCGAATCGGACAGCCGACCCGCTCCGCGGTGACGCCGAGCGCTTCGAGCTTCGCGCGCTGGCCCTCGGCGGTGGCGCCCCCGTGGCTCCCCATCGCGGGGACGACGAACGGCTCGTACCCACGGGCGTCGAGTTCACCGACCACGCCGGCGACGATCGCAGGGAGGTTCGTTATCCCCCGACTTCCGACGCCTACGGCGACACTGCCGCCGTCGGGCATGTCGCCGAGCGCGAGGGCGTCCACCGCCGCCGCTGCGCGCTCGGAGATCGCACCCTCGGGGATGGGGTCCGTCTCCCACAGCTGTTCGACGGTCCCCAGCCGTGGGAGATCCCGTCCGCTGCAGGCGTCGAGGACGGTGGCCTCGGAGACGGGGGTGACTGTCGGCGCTACTGGGTCGTGCATGTATCTACCCCATGTCACGGGAACCTACATAAACCTGCGCCCCGTTTCCGGCCCTGTACACCCGGCAGCGGAGACGAAGAAAACTATTTACGCGGAGCCCCGGCCGTAGATGGTATGCGATACTTTCGCATCTGCGGCGAGGACCGCGACCACCTCGCCGTCCAAGAGGGTGACCTCGCGTACGACCTGACCACGGCGAACGAAAGCATCGGCTCGTTCCGGGACCTCGCCGCCGCTGCGTCCATCACCGGCGACCCGATCGACGCAGTGACTGACCGCCTGCTTGACCGGGCACCGACGGTCGGCAGGGCGGCGCTCGAGGACGCCCGGCGGCCGCTCGACCCCGACGAGGTGTGGGCGGCAGGCGTCACCTACGAGATCAGCGAGCAGGCTCGCGAGGCCGAGAGCGGCATGCCCGAGATGTACCTCAACGTGTACGAGGGCGACCGCCCGGAGATCTTCTTCAAGGCCACCGCCGAGCGGACCGTCGGTCCCGGGGCGGCTATCGGCGTCAGGGAAGACTCGGAGTGGGACGTGCCCGAACCGGAACTGGCGATGGTTCTCTACCGCGGGGAGGTCGTCGGCTTCACCATTGGCAACGACGTGAGCAGTCGGTCGATCGAGGGGGAGAACGCCCTCTACCTCCCACAGGCGAAGGTTTACGACCGCTGCTGCGCGGTCGGCCCTGCAGTCGTCTCCGCCGCCACCGTGGACGACCCCCACGACCTCGAGATGTCGATGACGATCACCCGAGACGACGAGACACTGTACGACGAGTCCACTTCAACCGGCGAGATGGTGCGAACCTGCGAGGAACTCGCCTCCTACTACACCTGCCACAACGCCGTTCCGGAACTGGCCGTGCTGTTGACCGGCACCTCGCTCGTCCCCTCCGAGGAGTTCACCCTCCGGGAGGGTGATCTCGTCGCGATCGACATCGACGGGATTGGACGCCTCAAGAACCCGGTCGTCACCGTCTGAACCCTGCGAGTTCTCCGTCCCTCCGCATGCTCTCGGCCGTTCGGCTCTACAGTACGACTCTCGGTACCATGGCTCATTTCTTCGGCGCGGAGACGCTGTTCCTCGCCGCCGTCGGCCGTGTGAACGTGTGTTCTGTACAGGTGAATGATCGATCGGTGGCCGAAAGAGCCGATACGAGAAGGTCGACAACTGGAATAACGATACTACAGTTGTTACACCTCGGGGAATGCCCGGTTCTATATCGGGTGTTGATGGATGACACGCCGATCCGGCGGATCAACTTCGTTCACCTTGACTGAACGCCGCGGCCGGAGTGACGAGGACGGATCGCCATTTATACATCGCATCACGACCGAAATCGACAATCGAGCACCGATCTCCGTGTGACCCTGCGGGCTGATCCTGGGAACGCTGTGGAACTCCGTCGTTCAGGTCTCCCGATCGCATAGGCGCCGCCCAGAGCACCCAGCGATCCGCTCGGTGTGGACGGGAGCGGCGCTCACCTCCACGCTTTATTCATTCGCCGGGTAGAGGCCCCCACATGGGCCCGGAGACCACGCATATCGAAAGTATGGAGTTCGAGTACCCACTGGAGGATGTCGGGACGGACGAGCACGGGTTCAATCTCGCGTACGACCCCGGCGAGACGATGACGCGGAAGCTGTTCGCCCTGCAGGTCCACACGGACGAGGGGGCCACCGACGAGTCACGTCGGCGAGAACTCCCCGGCGGCCGCCCAGATCAACACCTTCACCGACTACTTGATCAGGCGCAACCCGCTCCGCCGGGAGCGCCACTGGAGCGAGATCAAGCGCGCCCTCCGGAAGAACGATCGGATGGGAATGGGGCCATCGACATCGCGCTGTGGGACTTCGCGGGGAAGTACTACGACGCACCGATCCACGAACTGCTCGGCACCTATCGCGAGCGTATCCTCGCGTACGCGTCTACCTACCACGGCGACGACGCGGGCGGGCTAGACTCGCCCGACGCGTTCGCCGAGGACTGCCTGGCGTCCTCAACGCGGTGCGGGCGGAGGACCCGGCCGAGGTGATCTGGTGTGAGAAGCCGATCGCCTCGGTTCGTCTCGTCGTTCACGCGGAGCGCGATGTCGGCGTCGTCGGGAACCTCACCGGGTGTCGCGACCGTCGGCCCCATCGAGGCGGCACCATCGAACGCCTTCCCGCGTACCCAGTTCTGTTCGACCTCCTGGTCGTCGCGGTTGGAGACGTCGTTCACACAGGTGTAGCCGCGGACGACGTCCATCGTGTCCACCTCGTCCACGTGCCGACACTGTTCGCCGATCACGACGCCGAATTCAGCCTCCCAGTCGACGCGCTCCTTCCCGGCCGGGAGTCGAACGCTGTCTCCGTGGCCGGCCAGCGCGTTCGGCGGCTTCAGGAACAGCAGCGGCCGGTCAGGGATCTCCATTCCCGATTCCTTGGTGTGGTTCGCGTAGTTGAGACCAACGCAGACAATCTTCGAGGGGGTCGTCGGCGGAGGACGTCCACTTCGTCGGCGTCGTAGGTGCGGCCCGCGAACGCCGGGCCCTCGTCGGTCCACTCGCCGGTTCGTACGGCTGTCTCAGGGTCTCGGAATCGAACGTGTTGCATACCCCAACGTGTTCGGACGGGAGCAAAACGGTTCCGGTGGCGACAACCGGCCCCGCCGCCGGCAACCGCCCTCGTGCCGGTGCGCTTGTCGCGTCCCGGCGCGTGACCAACCTTTACGTACCGGGGAGTGGTGCGTGCACACGACACTCGGCTGAGCGAACATGAAGGCTATCATCCAGACCGAACGCGAACGCGGCGGCGTGGAGGTCGGCGAGCGGGAGCGGCCCGAACCCGGACCGGACGAGGCGCTCGTCCGTGTGCACACGGCGGGGCTCTGCGGGAGCGACGCCCACGCCTACAAGTATGTCCCCGGCTACGAGTTCATCGACGTCCCGCGCGTCATGGGCCATGAGTACGCCGGCGAGGTGGTCGAGGTCGGGTCGGACGTGACGACCCTCTCGTCCGGCACGAAGGTGGTCGAAGAGCCGATCCACGACTGCGGGGTGTGCTTTCAGTGCAGGAACGGCCAGCCGAACGTCTGCCGGAACTTCGAGATCACGGGCTTTCACCGCGACGGCGCGTGGCGGGAGTACCACACCGTTGAGGCCCACCACTTCCACGAGATCCCCGACGACGTTCCGCTAGAAGAGGCGGCGCTGACGGAGCCGACGAGTATCGCCACGCGGGCGGTGCTCGAACGGTCGGTTATGACCGCCGGTGACGACGTGCTCGTCGAAGGGCCGGGACCAATCGGCGTGCTCACTGCCCTCGTCGCCGACTCCGTCGGCGCCAACGTGTACGTTTCGGGGCTCGGGCAGGACGCCGAGTACCGCCTCCCGCTCGTCGAGGAGCAGGGGCTGACGGCCATCAACGTCGAGAAGGCGAACCTCGGCGAGATCGCCGAGCGCGAGACGGCCGGCGGCGGGTTCGATGTGGTGTTCGACACGACTGGCCACCACTCCGGCGTCGAGGTCGCGGCCGAGCACGTCCGGAAGGGGGGTCAGATCGTGGTCATCGGCCTCCCCGGAAGCGAGAGCGAGCTGTTCCTCACGCCGCTCGTGCGGGGCGAGGTGTCGCTCGACGCCTCTTACGGCTCCGTCTGGCGCAACTTCGAGCAGGCACTCCGGCTGATGGCGAACGGCTCCGTCGACCCAACGGCCATCGCGGAACCGTACGACTCCGACGACCCGGTCACGGCGTTCGAGAAGTTCCTCGACGGCGCGGTGTGTAAGCCGACGTTCCGCTTCGGAGAGTAGAACCCGCAGACGGACGAAGCGCTTTTTCGCGTACGGTCCGACCCCGACGAGGGAATGACGTTCGCCGTCGTCATCACCGACTACGGCTACCAGGGTGGAGTTGGAGCGAAAACTCGTCGAGGAGCGCGGCGGCCGCCTCGTGACCGCACGGGCCGAGACCCCCGAGGAGGTGGCCGGCGGGGCCGTGGGGCCGATGCCCTGCTCGCCGGGGACGCGCCGCGGGACCTCGTGAACGGGGACATCGGGGAATGACGGCGTAGGCGGGCGTCGTCGCCCGCCGCCCCTACACCGAGGGGCCGACCCTGTCGATGGCGAACTGCGTCAACTCGTGGCGCTCCGCACAGCAGAAGTCGCCTGCGATGACCCGTTCGATCGCCCGGCGCAGGCCGTCAGCGTCGACGCGGCTGGCGTCGATATCGACATCGTCCGGGAGCGCCCCCGCGGTGGTGGGGTCGCCGGTCACCTTCAGCACGGGGACGACCGGGTGGCCGGCCGGGACGCCGTCGGCCGTGACGTGGACGACGAGGTGCGCGCCGGCGGCGGTGAGGCCGGTCGCGGCGGTCGCGAACTCCGAGGGCGAGTCGACGAGCGCCAGTCCCGACTCGTGTGTCGCCCGCTCGCCGTACGCCAGCACGTCGGCGATGGGGAGCTCCCCCCAAGCGCGCGTCGCGTCGGCGAACGAGCGATCCGCGGCTTCGCGGCGGACGCGGGTCACCTTCGCCGGCCGGTCCCCGTGCCGGTCGAGGAGGGCGCCCACCGCCGATCGTGTGTCGTCGGCCGCGGCCGCTCGGGCGTCTTCGGGGTGTGCGACCGGGCGCTCGACGCCGGCGGCGACGACGCGCCCGCCCGCCGCAACCACCTCGCGGGCGAGGTCACCGACGAGGGGGTCCGCGGTCCCGACCGTCGACTCGGCGAGGTCGCCGGAGACGACGCCTAGCGTGAGGTCGCCGAGGCCGACCGGGACACGCGTCGGATCGGCGCCGGCGGTTCCGGCGGTCCCCCCGGAGCTGTCACCCGCGAGGAGCGATTCGGCGGCGGCGACTCCCTGTTCGAGACACTTGTCGGTGCCGCCGGCGTCCTGGATCGACACCTCGCGCACCGGGACGCCCAGTTCGTCGAGCGCGGCGGCGATGTCCCCGCTCTGGACCTCCTCGCAGCCGAGACCGACGACGACGGCGCCGGAGACGTTCGGGTTGCGCGCGACGTTCACCAGCGTGCGCTCGGTCTGATCGGCGTCGGCGCCGAGCTGGGCGCAGCCGTGGTCGTGGGGCGTACTCACCGCGCCGTCGACTCGGTCGGCGATCCGGTCGGCCACGACGTGCGAGCAGATCACGGACGGGAGGACGAGCACCCGGTCGCGGATCCCGACGGAGCCGTCACCCCGGCGGTAGCCGGTAGGACCGTCGATCTCGTCCGAGGCGTCGGCGGCGCCGTCGGTTCGTGCCCGACGGTCGCCCGGCAGGGCGCCGTCCATCCGTTCGCTTCGGTCGTCACTCACGCCTCCTCACCCCTTTCGTCGGCGGTGGCAGCGAGATCGCCCCGCCCGCGTGTGCTCTCGCAGTTGTGGACGTGGACGTGCTCGCCGGGGTCGACGTCGTCGGTCGCACGCCCGATCACCTCCCCGTACTTGCGCATTCCTTCGCCGGCCGCGATAGGCAAGAGGGCAAACTTGTGGCCGAACGCGACGTCGCCCGCGAGCGTCACCGTGTTGGCGTCGGTCGCTACATCGGTGCCGGCGTCGAGGTCGGCGATGGCGGTGGCGACGTTGTCCGATCTGGCCATCCGCAGCGCCACGTCACCGAACACGTCCCCCCTCATCAGTCGGCCCTCCCGGCCGCGAGCTCGTTGGGCTGGAGCTCGTTCACCGCGAACTCCTCCAGCCGGCGGCGCTCGGCTTCCGTGCGTCTGCCGTCGACGACGTTCAGCAGCGTCTCGTACACCCGTTCGCCGACAGTGTCGAGCGACTCACCGCCGATAACAGTGCTTGCGTTCACGTCCATGTTGTTCGCCATCCGGTCCCAGGTCTTCGGGTTGCCGGTCACCTTGATGACCGGCGCGATAGGGTTGCCGGTGGTACTCCCTCTGCCCGTGGTGAACGCGACAACCTGCGCGCCGCCGGCGACCTTGCCGACGACGCTCTCCACGTCGTAGCCGGGCGTGTCCATGAGGACGAGCCCGCCGCCGACAGGGAGCTGCTCCGCATAGTCGACGATTCCCCGAACGGGCGTCGTCCCCCCCTTCGAGATGGCGCCGAGGCTCTTCTCCTCGATCGTCGTCAGACCTCCTTCTTTGTTGCCGGGCGAGGGCTGCGCCCCCCGGAGGTCGACGCCCATCAGGTCCGCGGCGGCCTCACGCGACTCGACGTGCTCGAGCAGCCGCTCCCGGACCTCGTCGTCGGCACACCGCTTGGCGAGGACGTGCTCCGCGCCGATGAACTCCGGCGTCTCGCTGAAGCTCGCGGTGCCGCCGGCCTCGATGAGCCGGTCGCAGGCGTTGCCGACGGCAGGGTTCGCCGCGATGCCGCTGGTGGCGTCGCTCCCGCCGCACTCGACGCCGAAGACGAGTTCGCTCACATCGGCCTCCTCCCGTCGGGCGTCCGCCGCAACGGTGTTCAGGTCGCCGAGCAGTTCCCCCCCGCGCTCGACCGCGGCTCGGGTCCCGCCGACCTCCCGGATCGAGAGCGTCTCGACCGGCGTGCCTGTCTCGACGATGCGGTCCGCGATCCGGTCGGCGTCGACATCCTCGGTGCCGAGTTCGAGCAGCAGCGCGGCGCCGACGTTCGGGTTGCGCCCGACGCCCGCGAGGACACGCTCGGTCTGTTTCCGCGCCGGTTCGGGCTGCGAGGTGCCCATCTGGTGTGGGGTCGCTCGCGCCCAGTCCCCCGCTTCGTCGGCGGCGCGGGTCGCCACGGCCGACGCTGCGACTGACGTCGGGAGGACGGCGACGTGGTTGCGGACGCCGACGCGGCCGTCGGCTCGCCGGTATCCCATGAACATATCTACCATGAGTGAAACACACGTCCATCCCAGTTTAGCCTTTCCCCTGCGCCGTCCCGTCCGGCGATCCCGCCCACCCGAGTGTTTTTCGCCCCCGGCGCCGAACCCGTCGCCATGACTCGACGGGTACTGGTTGTCGCGGACGACCTAACGGGGGCGATTGACGCCGGCCACGAGTTCGCCGCCCGCGGTCGGCGGACGACGGTCCGGGTGGGCGGCGGCGACGAACCGACAGGCGACGCGGCCGAAACGTCCCCCGACGGCACCCCGGTGACGGTGGTCGACACCGACTCGCGGTACGACGACGCCGACGCGGCGCGGGCGTCCGTGACCGCGGCCGTGCGCGGGACCGTCGCCGCCGACCCGGACGCGGTCGTATACAAGAAGGTCGACTCGACGCTTCGGGGGAACGTCGCTGCCGAGGTCACGGCGGCGCGGGACGCCACGGGCCGGCCGCTCGCCCTCGTGGCCCCCGCGTTCCCCGCCAATGGGCGACTCACGGCTGAGGGTCACCACCTGATCGACGGCGCCCCCGTGACGGCGACCGCCGCCGGCGACGACGCGAAGGCGCCCGCCACGTCGCACCTCCCCCGTCTGCTGGCGGAATCGGACGAGGGACGGGACCGGGTATCCGCGCCCTGCGACGCCGTCCCTCGCGTCGCCGCGGCTACCGTCGCCCGCGGGCCAGACGCCGTCGTGGAGCGCCTCACCGCCCTCAACGCCTCCGGTGCTCGCGACGAGCCGTCGTCGGCAGCCGCGACCGGCAGTCTCGTCGCCTGCGACGCCGTCCACGACGACCACCTAGCTGCGCTGGCCGCCGGCGCCGACCCCGGCTCGACCGTGTTCGCCGGGAGCGGCGGCCTGGCCCGGCACGTTCCGCTTCCCGAAGGCGGGCCGCAACCCCCGACCGTCGAGCCGACGCCGGCGGTCGACCGGCGCGCGCTCGCGGTCGTCGGCAGCGTCGCGCCGGCGACGCTCAACCAGGTGTCCCGGGTCCCGGACGATCGCGTCGTCCGCCTCGACGCGGCGGCCGCGGTTCGCGACCCCGAGGCGGCGGCGAACCACGCGGCGGCCGCCTGCCTCGACCGGCTAGAAGCAAGTGGTCGGGCGCTCGTCACGGCCGCGACCGAGCGGGACGACGTGGCGGCGGCGAGCGAGACGGGGCGTGCGGCCGGGCTCCGTCCGGACGACGTCGGCGACCGGGTGGCGGCAGCGCTATCGACGACGGCCGGGGCGGTGTGGCGGGACGACGACCCGCCGACCGACTCGCTGCTCACCGGCGGCGCCGTCGCCCGCGCGAGCCTCGACGCGCTCGGCGCGGCGGCCGTCGCCCCGACCGGGCGGAAACTCGACGCGGGCGTCCCGGTCGGCGTGGTCCGTGGCGGCGTCGCGGACGGGACACCGCTCGTGACGAAAGCGGGCGCGTTCGGCGGCGACGGCGTAATCGCTAACTATCTCGACGGTGTGGTGGGAGACGATGCGTGACTCTCGGGAGGGCGACGACGCGGCGACCGCCGATGATCCGGGCGACCACAGGCCGCTGATCGCCGTGACGATGGGTGACCCGGCAGGTATCGGTAGCGAGGTGATTGTGAAGGCGCACCCGGAGCTGAGAGACCGCGCGGACATTGTCGTGATCGGCGACGTCGACGTGCTGCGCGACGCGATCCGCGTCTGTGACAGCGGACTCGAAGTCCGCGTCGTCGACGACTTCGAGGCGGTGCGGAGCGAGTCCCGTGCCGCGGCCGGGTCTGAGAACGACGCGACCGGAGCCGGCGCGATCCCCGTCCTCGACCTCGACAACGTCAACGACCACGCCTACGGCGAACTCCGTGAGACGTTCGGCCGAGCGAGCCTGGCGTACGTCGAGCGCGCCGTCGTGGGCTGTGTCGACGGCTCGCTGGACGCGATGGTCACCGCGCCGATCAACAAGCAGGCGACGCGTATGGCCGGCAGCAAGTACGCCGGCCACACGGGGATGCTTGCCGACTACACCGACACCGAGGACTACTCGATGATGCTCGTCGAGGACGACCTCCGCGTCACGCACGTGAGTACGCACGTCCCGCTGCGGGAGGCCTGCGATCTCGTCTCGGAGGAGCGGGTTCGGACGACGATCGGCGTGACCGACACGGCGCTCCGGGATCTCGGCGTCGACGACCCCCGGATCGCAGTCGCGGGGCTGAACCCGCACGCGAGTGATGGGGGGCTGCTCGGCGACGAGGACGACGCCGCGATCGCGCCCGCGGTCGAGTCGGCGCGCGCCGACGGGATCGACGCCATCGGCCCCGAATCACCCGACACGGTGTACGCCGCGGCCGCGGCCGGCGACTACGACTGCGTGGTGTCGATGTACCACGATCAGGGACACATCCCGATCAAGCTCCTCGGCTTCGAGCAGACCGGGGGCGTCAGCGGCGTCAACGCCACCGTCGGGCTCCCCATCATCCGGACGAGCGTAGACCACGGGACGGCGTTCGACATCGCCGGCGAGGGCGTCGCATCCCCGACGAGCATGGTCGACGCCGTCGACGTAGCCGTCCGGATGGCGCGGAACCGGTCCCGATCCGGCTGACGACGACGCCCCCGCTCCGGCTCTCCCGCCACTCCCATCCTGCGGGGAGTTCTCCGTCGTAACCCGTTCTCGCGTCATTCACCGAGCAGTCGCTCGAGATAGAGAAATCCGTTCACACCGGTCGAATACGCTAATGAGCGGGTAGTCCACGGGACGGCGATTACACCGGCCGTACTCGTACTACTCGCTCCGTCTAGCGGCAGCCTATCGGACGCATTAAACCGTCTGATTCCCGCAATACGTTCATCTGGACGGAACAAACGTTTTGTAGTACCGGTGCATGTGTGTGCCAACCATGGCAATGAAACGCGACGTCACCGTCGACGCGACCGAGACAACCTTCCGGATTCTGGAGATGCTGAAGGAGCTCGACGGAGCGGGGGTGACAGAGCTCGCCACGCGGCTCGACATCCCGAAGAGCACCGTCCACAACCACCTCGTCACCCTACGGAAGAACGAGTATGTCGTCAAGCACGGGACGACGTACCGCGTCGGCCTCCAGTTCCTGGAGTTCGGCGAGCACACACGTAACCGGATGAAGATCTACGACATCGCGCGGCCGGAGGTGGAGGGGCTCGCTGAGGAGACCGGCGAGCTGTCGAACTTCCTCGTTGAGGAGCACGGCCTCGGGGCCTACCTCTGCCGGGCCCGGGGCGACCGGGCGGTGCGCGTCGACACCTATGCCGGAATGCGCGTTCATCTCCACTGTACGGGGCTGGGGAAGGCGATGCTCGCGCACATGCCCGAGGCGCGTGTCTCCGAGATTCTCGATCGACGGGGGCTCGAACCGCGCACCGAGACGACGATCACGGACCGCGACACGCTCTACGAGGCCCTGGCAGCGATCCGCGAGCGTGGCTACGCTATCGACCACGGTGAGCGCCTCTCAGGGCTCCGCTGTGTCGCCGCTCCGATCACCGACGATGCCGACAACGCCGTCGGCGCCGTCAGTGTCTCCGGCCCCTCGAGCCGCATGAAGGGCGAACAGCTCGAAAAGGATATCTCCGAGCTCGTGATGAGCGCCGCCAACGTGATCGAGCTCAACATGTCGCACTCGTAACCGGGGTCGCTCGCGGAGTTCGGGCGACCTCCCCTGCTGCTGTGGGAGCCAAGAGCTGATTTGATTCGAAGAAGTCTCTTCGATAAAACGAACACAGCATCTCTGGCCAGATTAGATCCAGTTCACTGATTCAGACGATCTTGCCAAGCCGAGAGCTCCAAGTGTTACCTAAGTATTATATATCGGTGGTTTTATCAGCTACTGGGTTAACTATGGATCACATGCCACACGATGGCAGACCAGACCGACGAGATATTCTTAGAGCGACAATCTCTGCCGGAGCCCTCGGCCTCGCCGGCTGTAGCGGTAGCGGTGGCGGCGGCAACGGCAGCGGCGGTAATGGTGGCGGCGGCAACGGCAGCGGCGGTAATGGTGGCGGCGGTTCCAGCGGTTTCATGGAACAGGCCCAGTCCATCGCCTTCGCCGACAATTGGCAGGATCGGCGCCTGACGGACCTCGACGAGTGGCCTCTCGAAAAGCGCCAGGCGATCCCGGCCGAGGGCGAACGCGCCGATTCGAGTGCCTGGGCCGAGTCCGAGGCAGTCCAATCGGCCCCGTGGCAGCCCCCCGAGGGCTGGGACGACACGGCAGCCGCTGACGTCGACGAGATCCAGCTGCTCAACTTCGGCTCACTGGAGTTCGACCCGGGGACTGTGGCGGCACACGGGATGTTCGAGGACCGGACCGGCATCACGATCAATCCCCTCGAAATCACCGTCGATCAGGCAATTCCGAAGGAGACGGCGTTCCTCCAGGCGGGCGAATCCACGCCGCAAGGCTTCCAGGTCGTCGTGGCTGACTCGATGTCTTCGTTCGCAGAGGCGGGACACCTTCAGGCGGTCGACCCGCTGTTCGGTGACGAGTCGATGTGGGATCCGATACAACCCGTCGGGAAACAGACCCTAAACTACAACGATCAGCTCCAGGGCGGCCCGGCGTATCTTGAGGGTGACCTCGTCCACGTCAACGTGGGCTTGCTTGAGGATCAGGGGATCGACCAGTCCGTCATCGACAGCATCGTCAACGGCGAGTGGTCCTGGGACGACCTCGAGACGTGCATGCAAGCGTTCGAGGGTACTGACGCGTACGCGTGGGCGTACCGCGGTGCGTCGCGGACCTACACGACGCGCGACTTTAGCAAGCACTATTACCAGGCAGGTGGCGAGTTTGTCAACGACGACGGCACCGTCACTGTCAACGACGAAGCCGGCTACTACACCCTTAACAAGATGGTCGGATGGCTCGACAACGGCTGGGTCCCGGAATCGGTCGTCAACTTTGGCCAAGGCGACCTGGCCGACGGCTTTGTTTCGGGTCAGTTCGCCATGGTTCCGGTGTACGGCGACCTCACTGGTCAGGCACAGAGCGAGCTCGGCGACGATTACACGCCGACGCTCACCCCCCAGGGTGGCTCCGATGCGCCCAACCCGACCCGTGCGGGGCTCGCCTCGCCGAACGTCATGGGTATCAACGCGAACGCGCCGGACGCGGCCAAACTAGCCGCGATGGTGTACCTGGACGCCCGCATCTCTCAGATGACCGCGTGGTGGGAGTTCGTCGTGGAAGGGAACCAGTCGTGGCACACAGCCGTCTACGACGAGGCCGCCGAGACCGATGCCGCTCTCTATCCCGAGATCCGAGGAGAACAGGCGTCGCGCAACAAGACCGAAATCTTCCCGCAGCAGCGTTCCATCAAGCAGAACCTCAGTCAGGAGTGTCAGCAGGCCATCTCCGGGTCCAAGTCTCCGAAGAAAGCTCTCAACTCCGTTCAGGAGTTCATCGACACAGTTTTAGATCAGTAACTACCCGGGCTCAAAACTCAGATATATGTCACTTAAATCAGATACTAACTTTACAACTCCAGATACGAGATACGAGAAGCTGCGCCACCAGGCCTCGAAGACCGCAAACGATCACATCCTGCTGGTGCTAATGGGGCCTGCGCTACTCATCATCACGGCGATTTTCGTCTATCCCGTTTTCTACCTCCTTCGACAGTCGCTGTACCTGACGATTCCGGGTACTGTCGAGCGGTTCGTCGGTCTCGAAAACTTCGTCACGATGTTCCAGTCGTCGGAGTTCTGGGACTACTTCGTGAACACGTTGATTTACTCGTTCGGATCCTTGGCGATCAGCCTGGGGAGCGGGCTCGTGGTAGCGCTCGCTATCAATCACGTGGCTCATTCCAGGTTGCGGGACGCCTACTCCACGCTGGTGATGTTCTCGTGGGCGATCCCTCTGGCCGTCGTCGCCCTGATCTGGAAGTGGATGTTCACCGGCAACGAACTCGGCTTCTTCAACATGGTGCTGATGGACCTGGGACTGATAGCGGCCCCCATCGCCTGGCTGTCGTCGCCCAACTTCGCGATGCTCGCCGTCATGTTGACTGACGCGTGGGCCAGAATGCCGTTCGCGATGTTGCTACTGCTGGCCGGGTTACAGTCCATCCCGAAGCACATGTACGACGCGGCAAAGGTCGACGGGGCGACGACGTTCCAAACCTTCCGAGCGATTACGGTCCAGTATCTGCGGCCCTACATCGCCATCGTCGCGCTCATCAACTGGATGTTCGCGTTCCGCGCGTTCGCCGTCGTCTTCCCGATGACGGCAGGTGGCCCCGGCACGTCGACGACAATCTTCAGTATTCACATCTACCGTGAGGGGATGATCAACTTCAACTACGGCTACGCGTCGGCTGTTGCCGTGTTCATCATCGGGATCACGCTGGTAGTCGCAACGTTCTACGTCACAATGGTCATGGGAGGCATGGACGAATAATGAGCTCTACAGACGAAACCTACGAACGGATCAGTTACGACAAGCGACAGGGGTTCTGGGACTTCATCGAGAGCCCCATCGTAATCCACTTCGTCTTGGCGCTGGCGGTCCTGACCGTCATCGTCCCCATCTTCTGGGAAGTGCTTACGTCGCTCAAGACGAACGAGGCGGTGTACAACCTCAACTACTTCCCACGGGACCCCACGCTCTCGTCGTACTATCAAGTACTTATCGGTGAGAGCTACTGGAAAGCAGTCTTGAACAGCGTGATCATCTCGACGTCGACGACGGTCGCGGTGATCATCCTGGCAGTCCCGGCCGGATACGCGTTCAGCAGGTACCGGTTCAGGGGCGACAACATCCTCTTCATCGGTGTGTTGTTCTCCCGCCTGTTCCCGCCGATCGGCCTGATCGTCCCGTACTACCAGATCATGTCGTGGCTCGACCTGCTGAACTCGCTCCCCGGAATCATCATCGCCCAGATATACCTCTGGTTGCCGCTGATGATCTACATCATGCGGAACTTCTTCATGTCGATCCCGCAGGACCTTGACGAGTCCGCGCGCGTCGACGGCTGTACACAGCTCCAGGCGTTCCGGAAGATAGGGCTTCCGCTGGCGCTGCCCGGCGTGGCCGCGTGTGCCATCCTGACGTTCCTGTACTCGTGGCGGGAGTTCCTGTTCTCCCTCATCGTCACCACGGACCTCGGCTCGATGCCGATCTCCGTGGCCGTCTACCAGTTCGTCGGTGACGTCTCCGTGCAGTGGGCGTCGCTGGCCGCCGCGAGCGTCATCGCGATCATCCCGACGATCCTCGTAGTAGTCTTCTTCCAGCGGTACATCGTCAGCGGACTCACCGCCGGAGCACTGAAAGAATGACTGAGCAACGACAATCAACATCAATGAGTGAACACGAACGATCGCCGGTCGAAACACCGGCTTCGAGAGGCGGTATCGCTAGCGAAGACGAAGACATCAACGTCCAGATCGAGGAGGTGACAAAGGTTTTTGAGGACGAGGGTGGCGAGGAGATCGTCGCCGTCGACGACCTCAACATCGACATCCGGCGCGGCGAGTTCCTCGTCTTCGTCGGTCCCTCCGGCTGTGGCAAGACCACGTCGTTGCGGATGATTGCCGGCCTGGAGACACCGACAGAGGGACGCATCCGGATCGAAGACGAGGACGTAACCGGGTACGATCCGCGTGAGCGCGGCATCGCGATGGTGTTCCAGAACTACGCGCTGTATCCCCACATGACTGTCAAGGGGAACATGTCGTTCCCGCTCCGCATCCGCAACTATCCCGAGGACGAGATCGACAGCCGCGTCAACGAGGCGGCGGATCTGCTGGAGATCGACGACCTCCTCGGCCGGAAACCCTCGCAGCTCTCCGGCGGCCAGCAACAGCGCGTCGCGCTGGGCCGCGCCATCGTCCGGGAACCATCGGTGTTCCTGATGGACGAACCGCTGTCGAACCTCGACGCGAAGCTCCGTGTCCAAATGCGGACCGAACTCAACGAGATCCACCAGCGCGTCGGTAAGACGACGATCTACGTCACGCACGACCAGGCCGAGGCGATGACGCTCGGCGACCGCGTCGTCGTGCTGAACAACGGCCGGCTCCAGCAGATCGGCCCGCCGCAGTACCTCTATGACAACCCGGTAAATCGGTTCGTCGCCGGATTCATTGGCGAACCACCGATGAACTTCCTCCCGGTGGAGATCCGGGAGACGAGCGACGGCTACGCTGCTGTCGGGGAATTCTTCGAGTTCGAACTCCCGGCGGACATCGTCCAGGATATCGGTGAGTGGGACAGGTCGCTTGACCACGTCACGATGGGCATTCGCCCGGAGGACCTCCACGACCTCTCGATCCTCGACGACGACGAGTACACCGAGAACAGCGTCGTGGAGGCCACCGTGACGGTCGTCGAACCGATGGGCTCGGACAAGTTCCTCACGCTGATGTCGCCGACGGAGGAGACGACGGAGTTCGGCGCGCGCGTGTCTCCCGAGATCGATGTCGAACCCGGTGATTCGATCGCGCTCTCGGCCAACCTCGGGAAGATTCACCTCTTCGACGACGAGACCGGCAAGAATATTACGTACTGACGGACGCGATTTCCCGGTCAGCCTGGTTATCACCTGCGTTTTATTTCGTTAACTCTGCGACAGTCACGACTCCGGAATCGTTCGGTTCACTCTCGACGTTCCCTGTGGGGACTATCCTACCCACCTTGCGAGAGCGGCCTGGCGGTGCGTGGCCCGGAGTGGGAACTATCAAATTCTCGTGAAATTATCCCCTATGGCACTGCTAGATTGAACCCTCCTGTTCGAGCGCTTCGATGGGCGGCTGATTCTCCAGCGCTTGGTGGCTTCTGAGATGATTGTAGTAGGCGGTGTCGGCAGTCAGCCAGCGCTCGGCGCTTGGCTGACTGCCGTTCCATGTCTCGTGGAATCGACCGATACGCATGGTGTAGGTCTGGAACAGCTTCTCAACGATGTTGCGCTCGGAGTAGTTGAGATCGCCGAGGAGATCGGTCTTGGCCAGCGCCGTCAGGTAGCCCATGCCGTCGACGAGGAACTCCGCGTCGGAGATGCGGTGTTCCTCTTTCAACCATTCGTATTCGGTTAAGGCGAAAAATCGCCACACAATTCGGCATTCACCTCCTGAAGCAGGATGAGTCGTGACGGCGATGGCTGCTTGGCTTCGTGATACAGGATCTCGCCGAGATTTGGTCGAGGATACCCGTAGCCAGCGGCGATCTCCTGGAGGATCAGCTGGGCGAGCGACCGGAAGGTCGCCGCCCAGCGTTCCTGCGGGAATACGCACTCGTCGTCTTGCTCCCCGGCGTACTCGACGAATTCGCGAAGGATGGCTCTGCTGACTACCAATGTCAGCAGAGCAGCCACTACCTGAATCTTCACGATGTGAGCCTTCTCGGTTTCGAACTTACCCAACGAGTACCGCGACTTCAGCTCCCTAAACAGCAACTCTACCACCCACCTCGCTCGGTACAGCGTGGAAATCTCGTCGGGGTCAAACCGATCCTGTGGTAGGTTCGTGATATACAGCCGATAGCCGTCGTCGGCGTCCTCATCGCGGACGCCGACGACTCGCAACCGCTTGGTATCCCACGACTTCACCCCGTCGTACACTCGTCGCTGGAAGGAAACCTCGACTTCAACATCGATGTGTTCCCGGTACAGATCTCCAACTACGTCGTAGATTCGCTCGTTCTCAAGCGGAATGGCCCGACCGGGCCATTCCTGCAACTCTTCGGTCACTACTGGATTCGAACTCCGTTTGAGACGGCTGACGAAGAAGCCGCCGTTCTCGTCGATTAGTGCAAATCGACGGAACTTGAAGAAGCCACGATCCAGTAAGAAGAGCCGCCCAGACAGCCACGAACCTGTCTCAAACAACGTACTCTCATGGGTGGTTTCGTCGGTGATCTCGTCGGAGATCACCGACTGCTCGGTCACGTTGTGGACGAGATAGAGCGTCAGTCCTGACTCGTTTTCATGAGTAGCTTTGAACTCTGAGAGAAATCGGCACAACCGCACGATCGTCGCGTCAACAGCGATGACGTCACGGAATTGCTCGAACGCAGGAATGAGAGTGTGAGGGACAGCGACCTCCTCGACGGCGTGGTCGAGGAGGTCGCGAAGGAGTGTGGCCAACTCTTCGGTGAATCGGTCGTAGAAGTTGGAGGGATAGACCGAGTGGTCGGTCGCGGCCTCGTAGGCGCGGCGATAGCCAGCGACTGAACGGGCTTCGCCGCCGACGGCGAAGCCCATGACGAGCGTCCACACCAGCATCCTGACGTCGATTTTTCGGTCACGGACGACGACCTCGCGCTCGCGCGCGAGGTCTTCGACCATCTGTGAGGAAAACAGCGAAGTCAGGAGAGAACGGATCGCTTCTGAGGAGAGTTCGTCCATTTCACCCCCTCCTCATCGCTACCACCACAGGTAGCCGTCGTCTTGCGATTCATCCCCTTAACCGAATACGAATGCTCTTTCAACTCTCTGAGGAACGTCGTTGCGGGCTCGGTGCCACGATTTTGAGAAAGTCGTGCGTGGAGCACGACTTTCGAATCGACGTCGATAGCGGCGTAGAGCCAGACCTTCTGCTCGTTTTCGAGCTGGATCTGTTTCTCATCGACGGCGACACGATCCGGCTCGGCGGTGAAGTCCTGATCGTAGTGCTCGGCAAAGGGCTGGTACCAATGGTGAATGGCGGCTCGGGTTCGGCTGACGCCGAACCACTCGCAGAGATCGCGACACTCCGCCAATGATGCTGCAGCAGCGTGAGCAGAGCACGCCAGCCTGAT
This sequence comes from Halococcus salifodinae DSM 8989, assembly GCF_000336935.1. Classification (NCBI taxonomy): domain Archaea; kingdom Methanobacteriati; phylum Methanobacteriota; class Halobacteria; order Halobacteriales; family Halococcaceae; genus Halococcus; species Halococcus salifodinae. The sequence goes on from NZ_AOME01000100.1 coordinate 20,444, forward strand.
CAGCCAGGCTGGCGTGCTCGTCCGATCCACGTCCAAAAACGGTACGTCCGGAGAGCTCGTGACCTCCACTTGGAGTTCTTCGAGCATGGTCCCAACCACCTCGAAGAACTCCGCTTAGTTCAACCTCAATCTAGCAGTGCCGAGTAAGGAGAGAATGGCAAAGGCTGACAATTAGACAGCACTATACTCATCATTCCGCTGTACTACCGAAGAACGAACCAAACAAAGGATTTTTAACAGATGCTTTCGTTGGGAGTAGATATAATGGGGCCGACTATCACCCAGATTGAAAGTACTGAATTCAAATATCTACTGAATGATATCGGAACAGACGAAGCTGGCTTCAATCTGGTCTATGAACCTAATACAAGGACCGAACGAAAGCTGTTCGCTCTCAAAATTCACACTGACACTGGCATTACCGGCGAGTATATCGGTGGAAATTCACCAGCTGCTGCTCAGTGGAACATGTTTGCTGATTACCTTATCGGCAAGAACCCACTTAAACGCGAAAAGCACTGGAGTGAAATCAAACGCGCACTTCGAAAATATGACCGCATGGGAATTGGCCCCATTGATATTGCCCTTTGGGATTTCGCAGGCAAGTACTACGATGCACCAATTCATGAATTGCTTGGGACCTATCGCACGCGTATACCTGCCTACGCATCAACGTACCACGGCGATGAGAACGGCGGACTTGATTCGCCTGAGGCATTCGCTGACTTTGCCGAGGAGTGTCACGAAATGGGGTTCCGTGGATTCAAGCTCCACGGCTGGGGTGGTAGCGATGTTTCACGAAGGATTGGCCGCGAGATAGCGGCGGTTCACGCAGTCGGTGAGCGGGTTGGTGACCAAATGGATCTCATGATGGATCCTGCTTGTGAGTATGAAACGTTTGCCGATGCGCTCAAAGTTGGACGAGCCCTCGATAAGGAGGAATTCTATTGGTACGAGGACCCATTCCGCGACGCGGGGATTTCCCAACACGCTCATCAGAAGCTAGCACAGAAGCTTGATACGCCAATCCTCCAAACCGAGCATGTTCGAGGATTGGAATCGCATTCAGACTTCATTAAAAATGGGGCGACTGACTTCCTCCGTGCAGATCCCGAATATGATGCAGGAATCACAGGTGCGATGAAAGTTGCACATGCAGCCGAGGGATTCGGTGCTGATGTTGAGTTCCATGCGCCGGGTCCCGCTCAGCGCCACTGTATCGCGGCCATTCGCAACACTAACTACTATGAAATGGCCTTGGTCCACCCCGATTGTTCAAACACCCAGCCGCCTGTCTATGAGGGTAATTACTCCGATATGATCGAGGATGTCGAAGACGGGACTGTTCCGGTACCCGATGGCCCTGGTCTCGGGATCGATTACGATTGGAATTACATCAAGAACAACCGAACGGGGAGTACCCACGTTTACGAATAAGGCACAATCATGACTTACAAAGCTGGTATTATCGGTACTGGGGGTATCGCGGGGATGGGGATCTTGGGAATGCATGATGAAGAGTCGATTGGTAAGGAGAAAATTAGGGCAAGCCACGCCGGAGGATACGACGCCACACCCGATATCGAATTAGTAGCGGTCGCCGATGTTGACGAAGAGAAGCTAGCTCAGTTCAGCAACGCCTGGGACATCTCTGCAGACCATCGCTACATCGGGCACGAGGCGATGCTTAGCGCTGAGAATCTTGATGTTGTCTCGGTCTGTACACCCTCCTATCTCCACCACACCCACGTGATCGACACGGCTCGGGCATCAACATCCCCGTCGGTCATCTGGTGTGAGAAACCAATCGACTCGCGAGTGACTAACGCCCACGAGATGATCAAGGCTTGCGAGGAGACTAGTACTGAGCTCGTAGTGAATCACTCGTTTCGGTTTACTAATAAACTCCAACAGCTTCGTCGGCTTATTCACAAGGAGAACCTGCTCGGACAAGTCCATTCTGTGTCGGCTCAATTTCGGATGGAACTGCTCCGCAACTCAACCCACCTACTCGATACCTTAATCTACCTGCTTGACACCCGCGCTGAGCGCATCGGCGGTTATATTAACGGTCAAAATGAGGCAGTCGAGTCGCTTGGTGCGGATCAAACTGTTGACGATGCCGGTGGTGGGGGGTTCGTCGTCATGGAGGATGGAACCTTCGTTACCCTCGACTGCACGATCCCGCGTGAGGACTCTTCGATGACATTCCAATTCATCGGTTCAGAGGGGAAACTGTATCTTAACAACGACGATGGCGAATGGCGTTACTGGCGGCTCGAAGATGGCAACCACATTGAGGAGCCAATTCCAGGTATCGATGAACCGTGGACTTGGGAGAACGACTACAAAGGTTCGTTCGCGAACGCTGCGAATCATATTTCTGATCTACTCGATAGGACTGCCGTAAACCACTCGAAAGGCATCGAAGCCACGCGATCATTGGAAATCATCGTTGGCCTCTATCTCTCTCATTATACTAATGGCCAAGTCGAGATTCCACTCAAACGACCCCTCCAAGATGTTTGTATCACCTCTTGGTGAATCCCGACAGTAGTTGCAGCGTATCGGCCACTCAATAGCCACTCAACGAACGTCTCTAGGCGTGAGTGAAATGGCTTTGCCGAACGCTCTTGTGAAGCACATTGTTGGTGAGTCAAAGCACCTCTCGAAGAACGTGCTTCAGCGCTTCTCGGCCGGGTTTGCGATAGATTCGTCTTCGTAGCTGAAACGCTCTCAGATAG
>NZ_AOME01000101.1 GCF_000336935.1 Halococcus salifodinae DSM 8989
GTGCGGGCCAGCGCTGCCGCTGGCCCGCGCCGCGATCACCGTGCAGTCGTGCGGTTATTCTGGCGGGTCGAGACCGTACTCCTTTTTCGCAATTGTGAGGAACGTCGACGCATGCACACGAGTTGCGCTCGCTCGGTCGAGCGAGCGCTTCACTAGCATGTCGACGAGTCGTTACAGCGAGTAGGCCATACACGTGAATGCGAAGACCGAACCAGGCGCTCGACGGCCGAACGTCCGTTGAGTCGGGTCCGAACAGAATAGTGGTTGCTAATCCCTGCGGTGGGCTGAACAAGAAAGAACTAACAGGGTATCCCTTGACTTCAGGATATGCGTATTGGACGCATCCAAATCGACGGACAGACCCGTATCGGCGCGTTTACCGACGACGGCATTCGAGACGTCACTCAGGGCTACAATTCGTTCCAAGACGCGCTCTCGCAGCCGGAAGCGGCTGCTGACGTGGATGGGGAAATCCTCGATGAAACCGACATCACGTACCTTCCACCGACGACCGACCAGAACACTGTCTTCTGCGCGGGACTCAACTACGAAGCTCATGCGGTCGAATCGGATATTGCGGTCCCCGAGCGACCACTGATATTCATGAAACTCCCGCGGACGCTCGTCGGCCACGAAGCGCCCATCGCCTACCACACCCAAGTCACCGACGAGATTGATTACGAAGCCGAGTTGGCAGCTGTCATCGGCGAACCCGCACGCCATGTCTCGACGGAAGATGCCCTCGATCACGTCGCTGGCTACACCCTCCTCAACGACACGTCGGCACGCGATCTCCAGCTCTCGCTCCAAGTGGGCGACGACGACATGATGGATTGGTTCTCCGGCAAGACAATGCAGGCAACCACGCCGGTGGGTCCGTACGTGGTTGCCAACGAGATCAGCGATCCCCAAGATCTCGCCATCACGTCGCGGGTCAACGGTGAGACCATGCAGGACGATAGTACTGGGATGATGATCCGCTCGGTCGCCGAGTTGGTGTCGTTCGTCTCCTCGCGCGTCGAACTCGTTCCCGGTGATATCATCGCGACCGGAACTCCCGAGGGTGTAGGGACCTTTCAGAACATCCAGCTCCATCCCGACGACACTGTCGAGGTTGAGGTCGAAGGCATCGGCACCTTGGTCAACACCGTCGAAGAGACCGAGTAGGTCGGCTGTCCGTATCGCTGTCTTTTCGCTCCGGAGTCGTCGGAGAGGCGCTCAGGCAGACGAACTAGGATCGATGACTTCGAGTGGGTGGGTAGCGGGCCGCTCCAAGAGTGTATCGAGCTGATCGAGACAGGAGGTCCCGCTCGCAACCACGGTACGATCGGCGGCGTCCTGTGTGCGGAACTGCTCGGTCAACTGGCTACCGACCTCCATGCTCAA
>NZ_AOME01000102.1 GCF_000336935.1 Halococcus salifodinae DSM 8989
TGGCTTCATCCCCTACTGTTGAATGATGCTGTTTCTTTCCTATGCCAGCTGCGACCCTGTTCTGTTACTGCCACCCTACACAGATAATTGTGACTTGTTTTTGTAACAGATATCTGTAATGGGAATCTGCCATAACTACCTCATCGTCATCGTTCTACGAACAGAACAGATCATCTTCAAGATCGGAGATACCCATAAGTCTGTTACTGACGTCTGTATTGTTTATCTGTAATGACTATCTGTACTTTTAGTCTGTAACTAGCGTCTATACTCAGTCAAAGCAGAAACTTCTCTGAAAGAGCGTTCAACAATGCGTACAACTACATCCGTTACAGATGTCTGTTCCGAATGTCTGTATTTAATGTCTGTCATTGGAGCCTCTGTTCAATCAGAGTACGAATTCCTGTAAAAGAGCGACCCACGACTACTTATGGACTTAATCTGTTACAGATATCTGTAACGGGTATCTGTTACGAATGTCTGACGCAGATTTATGGTACAGCAGCAAAAACACGTGAGTGCATGATCACGGCCGTGATCTACTCCGAATCGGGTGGAACGTTCAAAACAACCATGACGGCTAATTTGGCAGTTGCATTAGAAAGGATGGGTCAAAATACTCTTATGATCGATCTTGATCCGCAAGAAGGAAATTTGACCAGTCTGTTTGATGCGGGCGAGCACCGGAACGATCCAGACGCAGATAACCTAGTTAAACATATCCTTGATATGCCAGATGGTGATTTCCACGACCTGATTGAGACAACGGCTGAAGGTGTGGATATCATACCCAGTCACGACATGCTTAGTGACTTCACGTCGAATCTGGAGCAAAAGATTTCTTATGAGACTGGTATGCAAAACATGAGCCGAGAGGAATATCCTCGGTTCGAATTACTATATGATTTACTATGGAAGGAGCAGAAGCTAAATGAAGAATATGACGCCGTCCTTATCGACCCAAACGCACGAGCAGAGGATCTTCTTTACAACGCGATCTTTGCACTACGCACACTCATTGCACCTGTTAAACCAGCAGGGAAAGGGAACCTGAGTTTGGAGGGGCTCGAAGAGCTTGTTGGTAACATGGAGAGCCAGCTCGATATCGAGATTGGGCTCTCCTGTGTTGTTCCCTCTGGAGTAGGGCGAACCAACGCTCATAAACAGTATCAAGACCAGTTTGAAAATACTGAGGCATTCGCTACTCCGGTCACTATTGCGAATCGAGAAAGCCTCATGGACGCTATGTGGGAAGCCAGAGGATCGGCGTTCAAGGTGATTGAAGAACGGTGGAAAACGTTTGAGAAAAACGGTGAAATGATAAGCGAATCCGGCCAGCGGCGAATCCGGGAAAGAGAAGTTGAGACCTTATACAAGCTGTATAAGCTTGCTTGGTTTATTGCAACGGATACATTCGACGCCGACGCCGATCCTGTATTGGAACTCAATATCCAAGACTACGACAATCAAGTTCTCGATCTCGAGGATGACGACAAAATGGAGGCGACGACCGCATGAGTAACTTCAAACCCGGGTCAGGTAACCTTGACTTTGGAGACCGTGACGAGGACACGAACGAAAACAAAGTAGAAGAGGAGGAGTCTCCTTCTGAAGAGTCCACATCATCCTCAGGAAGTCAGCAAACGTCCCAGACTCCAGACTCGTCCGAACAATCAGTACCAGCTCAGGACTCATCAAATGAATCGACTACATCCAGCTCACACAACAGAGAGTATCCATACTTCGTCCGGCGAAACAACGTCGGCGACGAACGGGACACACGTCTCGAAATCCATCTTCGGGACGAAGTAGCTAATCAAGAAGCCAAATTCCTGAGTGAACTGGCTGAGCAACTTGAAACAAACGAAATTGCAAAGACAGACGCTCGGGAGTTCGCTCTCCTTACCGCGTTTCAAAATCCTGAACGAGTCGCAGAGTTGATGCAAGAAGAAGGATTTGGCACATTCGCCTAGAATCGGCTGAGAGTAGGCTCATTCTCCGCAATTAGAGTTCTACAAGTCTTCAAGCTACAAGCTGAGCAGAATGGATACCGATGACTACCGAGCTATTCCGGATCAGAATTACTCGTTTTCGAAGACGTCGCTGACATCTTCAGCGAGGTCGCCGGCGTCGATGTGCTGGTAGGCCTTCGCGGTGGTTTGCGGATCCTCGTGTCGGAGCGCACGCTGAGCTGCCCCGGGCCCACGCTCGCGATAGAGCGTGTCGCCGAGACCACGGCGTGCACCGTGGGCCTGGAGATAATNGGAGCGCACGCTGAGCTGCCCCGGGCCCACGCTCGCGATAGAGCGTGTCGCCGAGACCACGGCGTGCACCGTGGGCCTGGAGATAATCGGCTGCCCCCTCTGGATCAATTCCTGCCTCCTTACACAGACTGCGTAGGATCCGTCGAACGCTCCGCTTGGTGAGGTTCTGTGGCGGAATCTCGTGTTCACGAAGGACCTCTTCGACATCACTCCCGTCGAGGAGTGTCTCGACGTCTTCGTCGTCGAATCCACGCTCGGAAAGTTCCTCACGTGCCTGTTGATAGAGCGTAGGAGCATGCGCAGTAGGGAAAACGGGCCACTCGTCATTCGGCGGTCGCTGGACTGTTCGATGGCGATCGAGTGCGCTGTGAGTCTGTCGTGGGAGCTGAGCGTCCTGCCATTCTTGGGTTTTTCCGAGGACGCGCAGAGAGCCTCCCTCAAGATCGACATCGCTCCAGAAGAGGCCCTGTCGTCGGTCGTCGCGGGTATCACGAGCGATTTCAGCGGTACGACAGCCTGAGAATGTGAGCACGCGTACGAGCGCGCGATCACGCACTTCGATAGTCGCGTCATAGCCCTTCTCGTCGACAGCGTCATGGGCGCGTTTGTCGACAAATCGGAGTAACCGAGTTCGATCTTCAGCCGACCAGAACTGTTGTGTGGTACGTTCGCCGGAGTCCTGCGGGAGTTCGGTTTTGGCACGACGGGCGAGCGCTGGATTCGTCGAAATGCGTTCGTCCTCGACACACCATGTGAGGAACCCACTGATGGTCGCGTAGTAGGTGCGGGCGGAGGCAGGCGTGATTCCCGTCTCTGGATCGCTCTCTCGCGCCCGAGCTCGTCTCCGGAGGCGCTGGGCGTATCGACGCATGTTCTGACTGTCGAGGTCCTCCAGATCATCGATACCGTGTCTTTGAAGCCACTCACTCCACCGACTGAGCACGTTCTCGGCGAGCGCGCGGTAGTTTCCTGAGTCGTTACCCTTCTGCTTGGCGTCGAGGAATGCCTCGATCGTTTCGGTGATTGATTCGGTGTGTTCGTCAGAACTCATGAAAGCTCCTCCTGTTACGAATCAAGGGAATCTGAGGTGGGTGTTTGACTACCCGATCAAGCCAAGAAACGGTCTTTGGAGGGTAAATCACGGGTTGAGAGCGGCGAGAAGCGCTATCCTGAGTTGGGGGCATGATCTGTGCTTCACCGAGGGCGCGGTGATGCATAAATCCACGTCGTTTTATCCGGTTAAGCGGACGTAAACGGCTGAAGTGGGAAATCGCCATGCGGCAGTCGAATTCATGGAAATACACTCTATATCGATATATAAATTTCTCGATTCGGGAGGAGCTGAGGTTCGGCGTTTGGATTTCTACAAACCACCTATTTGCTGATGAGTCTGGGGCGAGTAGCTGAATTTTTCATGCGTTCCTCAAGACAGCCCGTCCGCTTCAGCGATCAGTGGTACCAACGTGGAGCGACGAAAACACGGTCGCCTCGATCTTCCGGAGGTGCTCGCTAACAGTCGTCTCGGAGAGCCCGGTCGCCGCCGCGATCTCGTCGTGGGTCGCCTCGCGGGGCTCCTGGTAATAGCCGAGGTCGACCGCCACCCGGAGCACCTCGTGCTGGCGGTCGGTCAGCCGGGAGACGTCGTGGCGCTGAAGTCGGCTAGGTGGGATTCGTCATTCATGACCACCTATGAAATTTAGACTGCCGATATAGATTTCTAGACTGGACGTGCATTAGGAAACCACCTGCCCGACTTCAGGTACATGAATATCACAACATTTCATTACTACAATCAGTCCTATCTCACTTATTGGTTTATGAGAATTATAACACACCCCAGGCACTACTAGCGTGATACCATGAAGTTAGTCCAGCAATCCATCGTGCTGCAACAAATTTTTTCAGAAATTGTGCCGGATAAGAACCGAATGTTGGAAATGGGATATTCGAGACATTATGAGCAATGGCTTTATCTCCAATTGAAATGAGTGTTCCCTTATCCTCATACGTCCAGTGTCTCAATGGTTTGTTTTGGAGAGAACGCTCAATATTATTAGCAGCAACATCGGCGGCTTGCCATGCAGCTTGGGCAGTAGGTGGTACCGGATTTTCACCATTTTCGACTAGGGCAGCGTCACCAACAGTGAATATGCGATCGTCACTGGTTTTGAATGTTGTATCCGTTTTAATTCGGTTGTGGTCCTTCTCAACATTAATGGACTCCATGATATCATGACCGGTAATCCCTCCTGTCCAGATTAGGATGTCATAAAGTAATTTCTCATCACTTTCTAGATGTACATATTCATTTCCTGCCTTGGAAAGTGGATTCCCGGTTTGAATGTCTATATCGGCTTTGATGAGTTGCTTCCGCACTGATTTCTGAAGATCGGAACTGTGCCCTGGCAAGATTTCATCAAGAGCTTCCAGAAGCGTAATCTCGATAGAGATTCCTGCCTCATCTCGTAGTTTTGCAACTTCACCCGCAACTTGAATACCCGAGAGTCCAGCTCCACCAATAAGGACTTGCGTTGGTTTTTCGCTAGATTCGAGGTTTGTTTCGGTAAAGATTCGTTTATGGATTGTTAACGCATCCTCTAATGATTTCAACGCGATTGAATGATTATTCAAACCAGGAATCCCGTAGTGCGCGGTTTGGCTCCCTATTGCAACCAGTACGTAGTCGTATGGTATAGTGTTTCCATTACTGAGCTCGACTGATCGAGCCCCAGTATCAATATTAGTAACTTCACCTTCAATGAAATCGGTATCTGTTGATTTTATATTCTTCACCGGAATTGTGATTTTCTGTTGGATAGTGGGATCTCGAATGATCCGATGTGATTCATGGAGTACTAAATGATATTGATTCTCGCCAATCCACGTAATGTTGACATCAGAGGTATTCTGTTCCAGTTGTTGCACCGCCTTTGTACCTGCATAACCTGTTCCAATCACCACGAGACTGTCGGCCATGATTGGCTAATATATTAGAATATACTCTAATCTATCGCTTATAGCAAAATTTGTAATCTGACAATTATCCATCATATATTCCAAACCCAGCTGGGCTGAATCAGCGAATCGCAGGTGGCCGGATCTTCTGGTCAGTTTCGAAAACTGTGTTTTCGTGTTGATTCGCAATGGATGACATTTAGTTGTCAGCTGGGTTCTCCTCGCCGAAATTATGATCGTGACTAATAGTGCCGTGGCGCGTTAGTCGGTTTTCTCTTCCCAGGGAGAAATTGTTTGGGGAGAGTTGTCTTCGTGTTCAATTAAAGCAGAGTCACTGTTCTCGCCTTTGTCGCGGGAATTCTGGAGGTATTCACGACCTTCTTCGGTTTCCCACAGTCGCTCGTTGAGAACATCAGCGGAGGTATAGAATTTGTGTATTGAGGGCAGTTTGGTGTTATCAAACTGCGCAATTAGATCGCCGTGATTCTTGAAGAAGTGGTGCATCCATTGCTCGGCTCCGCGGTCGTCGTGAAACTGGGTAATAAGGATCCAGTGGTAGTAGTCGTCAGCATTAGTGAACAACACCACATGTGGGTCTTCGCTCAATTCCCAATAGCATTCTTCCCACTGTTCCTCGAAATTTGGGTAATGGAACGCAATACGGAAGAGATAATAGTCAAAAAGCTCTACATTAGGCACTACTTGCGTCTGTAATACCTCGTCCGTCTCCATCTCATGGAGTAATTCATTTACACGATTGTGTGATAGCGAGATTCCGTATTCATCCTCAAGTATATCGCGAATTTTTCGGACTGATGCAGTTGGATTTCCAACTCTTGCTTTGAGGAGGATGATATCTCTGGGTGTGAGATCATCATCAAATGAATCCTCTGAAACACCCATCGGTTATCATCCTCATATTGTAAGACCGTACTTAAAAACCTTTCTCAAGATTCGAAGCATAGCGTCTGGCACCTGATAGATGTGTAGTTGATTTAGATAATCAATACTAGAAGATGGCATATCAATCGACTTTGAAATTTAGCGTCTTTGTCTGTGTGTATGCCTTGATTGTCTCTTTGCCTATTTCCCGACCGATACCGGATTGTTTGTACCCACCGAATGGCTGGCCAGCTGGGAATTCGTTATATTGATTTACCCAGATGTTCCCAGCCTCAATATCGCGAGCAGCACGCCGAGTAGTGGAAATATTTTCAGAAACGATGCCAGCAGCGAGACCAAAGCTGACATCGTTGACTCGATCTATTAGATTACCATAGTCGCTCCATTCGAACACAAGCTCTACTGGGCCGAAAATTTCTTCTTGGGCAACGCGCGTTCTGTGCGGTGCACCCTCAACAACCGTTGGAACAACAAAGTATCCGCCAGCGAGTCGCCCATCCTCAAGTTGTTTGCCACCAGTGACAATTCGACCACCAACCTCTTCAGCAAGACGAATATATCGTTCAGTTCTTTGAACCTGTCTTGGCGATATTTTCGGACCCATCTCAGTTTTTTCAAGCAAAGGATCGCCAAGGACGATATCATCCGCAGCGTCGGCGAATTTTTGAGTAAATTCATCACATAGTGATTCATGGACAAACAACCGTGTCCCCGCACAGCAACACTCCCCAGCGTTGTAGAACATCGCGTCGATGGCGACCTCAACCGCTCGATCGAGAGCCGCATCTGGGAAAATGATAAGTGGACTTTTGCCACCCAATTCCAAGGATATGTCTTTGAGAGTATTCGCTGCTCCCTTCATTACGCCGCGACCGACCTCCGTTGATCCGGTGAACGCAATCTTGCGCACGCGCGGGTGTTCAACGAGCGATGTACCAGCCTCGGGACCGTAGCCAGTGACAATATTCAGTAGTCCATCTGGAATGAGATCGTCGATTTCGTGGATGAATTCAACTAATGATAATGGGGTTTCTTCGGCAGGTTTCAACACTACAGCGTTTCCTGCTGCCAGAGCTGGCGCAAGCTTCCATGCGGCCATCAATAATGGGAAGTTCCAGGGAATTATTTGGCCGACGACGCCATACGGCTCCCGAACCGTCTCTATGTGTTGGTCATTTTCTGCGGGGATAGTTGTTCCTTCCAACGTCCGGGCCGCACCTGCAAAATACCGAAAATGATCTACAACAAGATCAATGTCATCTCGGGCTTCTACTAATGGTTTGCCGTTATCAAGTGCATCAAGCCTTGCGAACTCTTCCTGTCGGGCTTCGATTCGCTTCGCTATCTCTGAAAGAATAACTTGTCGTTGGGCTACCGATTTATCATCCCAAGTCTCGAAGCCACGCCACGCAGCTGTAACAGCTCGTTCGATGTCAGCATCATTTCCGGCCTGAGCTGTCGCCAGTTTTCTCCCAGTGGTCGGGTCGTAAATGTCTAATAGTTCGCTACCGGTACTGTCTACCCACTCACCTTCGATATATAGTTGAAGCTCTCGGTCTTGAATCAGCTCTTGTGCAGCTTGCTCATGTCTCTCAATGACCTCTTGTGAACTCTCGGCCGACGGCTGAGAGTTGGGTGCCACGTATTATCATCTCATACCCACCCTGACGCATAAGATTTTCTGATTCTATATTGACAAAACCGTCTTTCCTGCGTAAACCTCTCCTCCCTGCTCACTTGCCTGACGGCTCGCTCCCGAAGGGAGGGGCTTTCATGTGGACTCTCGGCAATCAATCTCCGGCGGAAGGCCGGGGACCGTCGTCGGTCATCGTCCCACGATTTATACGCACGTCTACTGGTGCGTCTCCGCTCCCGGCAAAAGTCCGGGAGCGGAGGCTATGGTACCGTTTGCGGGCGTACCGAAGCCCGACGTTCTTCGCCGCGTTGTAGTCCGCGTTCAGTGCATACCCACACGAACGGCACCAAAACTCGGTGCCGTCGCGGTTGTCTTTGTGCGTGAATCCACACTTCGAACGCCGTCGGCTGGTGTGATTCGGTTCGACAGTTTCGACCGAGACACCACGTTCCGGTGCTTTGTACTTGACGTACTCGAACAACCACCGGAAGGCCCAGATGTGGTGCCAGTCCGCGAACGACGAGCGTTTGCGGATGTCGTCGAGTTCTTCGAACACGATAACGTCGCAGTCGGTCTCTACAGCTTCGGTCACGATTTCGTTCGCCGTGGTGTGGAGATACTGCTTGCGCCACGCTCGTTCCCGCTTTCCGAGACGAGCCATCGCGCGGTGGGCGTGCTCTCTCGTCATCATGAGACGGCGAGCCGTCTCGAACGATTCCTTAAGGAAGGAGGCTCCGCGCTGTGCTTTAGCTGATCTCCGACTAGACCCAGAAGTAGTGTTAGATAGTGTAGGTTCCACACACACACGACAAACTTATGATATTCAGATCATATTTCCTCATAAGCGGCCCTTCTGTGAAGATATTATAATCTCAAAATGGGTTTCAACATTTCAAAATAATCTTACTGTCCGAACTCATACGTATTTTTCCAAAACTTTTATTATGTGATCGGATATGGGTGTAACTGCCATGCAGGCAGTAGTACTGGAGGAGTTTCAGGAGCCGTTGACCGTCCAGGACGTTGACCGTCCTGAACCAGAACCCGATGGGGCTGTCGCCAAACTCATTGGGTGTGGTGTCTGCCGATCAGATTGGCATTGTTGGCAGGGAGATTGGGACTGGTTCGGATACCGGCCTGATCCGCCACACGTTCTTGGCCATGAACCCACTGCCCGAATCGTTTCCGTCGGTGAGGATGTTGAAACCGTCGAAGAGGGTCAAGAAATCGCAATTCCGTTCAACCTCGCGTGTGGTACTTGTGACCTGTGCCGGAACGGTCGCGAGAACATCTGTGAGAACCACGTTGGGCTTGGGTTCATGAACCAAGCCCCCGGTGCATTCGCTGAGGAAGTTCACATCCCACACGCCGATGTCAACGCCGTGCCGCTCCCAGACAGTATCGACGCCGAAACGGCTGCGGGGTGTGGTTGCCGGTTCATGACCTCGTTTCACGCGATGGCGCATCGCGCACCCGTGAGCGCCGGTGATGACGTGGTAATTCACGGGTGTGGTGGCATCGGTCTTTCAGCCGTCCACATCGCTGATGCGCTTGGTGGTAATGTAATCGGGGTGGATCTCAAAGACGAGAACCTCGACAAGGCCGAAGAACTTGGTGCGGTCGCTACGGTTAACGCTTCCGAAGTCGACGATCCCGCTGGCGAAGTCCAAGATATCACTAACGGTGGAGCAGATGTTTCTGCCGACGGACTTGGTATCAAAACGACGTGTCAGAACGCAGTCAATAGCCTCCGCAAGGGAGGAACGCACGTTCAGATCGGGTTGACCACTTCCGAAGAAGAGGGAATGGTTCCACTGCCGGTCGATGACTTCGTCTCCAAGGAGATCGATTTCCACGGCTCGCTCGGTCTCCAGCCCTCGCGTTACAGTGAGATGCTGGACATGATCGAGTCAAGCAAGCTTGACCCGGCAACGCTCGTCAACAAGACGATCGATATCCACGAAGTTCCAGATGAACTGGCTGCGATGACTGACTTCAACACACTCGGAATCCCAGTCTGTACCGACTTCACTAGCTAACCAATAGAACAATCACGAAACAAACCATTTTAAATGGAATGGTTGATCGGTGATTGATAGCTTGTAATTACGGACCAAGGACAGTGAGACACTATGAAATTCAGTGGAACATTCAAACTTAACGATACGACAACGGAGGAGGTATGGCTCGCGCTCTCGGATCCGGTAATGATCGAGAACGCGCTACCTGGCTGCCAGTTTCTCGTCGAAGTTGAGGACACGGATGTCGACTTCGACGCGTTGCGCGAGGAACACGGGGACCGCGATGTCGAACCGACCTCTGACCCAGAGACCATCGCCGAGCGCGCGTTCGAGCAGGGGAATCACTACGCCGGCGTCATCGGTATTAGCATCGGCCCGGTAAATCCGACCTTCGAGACGGTTGTCACAATCGAGGAGCGCGACCAGCCCTACATGGAGGCCGGCGGCGAAGGCTCAGCGGGCGATAGCTCCTTCGAGATGACCGCGTGGATGGACCTCGACGCGACCGACGACGGGGTGGAAGTCGATTGGACGGCCGAAGCCGAGGTGTTCGGCCGCATCGCGCAGATGGGCCAGCGCGTCATCAACCCCGCGGCGAACCAAGTCGTGAAGCGGTTTTTCTCGTCGGTGCAGGACGAAATCCGCGAGCGCGAAATCGCCGAAGGCGGCGAGGTTGAGCAAGCAGAGTCGGCCGAATCGAATGACGACGACCGCGGCATCGTCGACCGCATCCTCGGTCGGTCGGAAGGAAACTGACACATGACAGAACACGACATCGAACTATCGGTCAACGGTACGGAACACGAACTCACTGTCGAGTCACGAACACTGCTCGTCCACGCCCTGCGCGAAGAGTTGGGCTATACTGGCACAAACGTCGGCTGTGAAAGCTCGACTTGTGGAGCCTGTACTGTGCATTTAGATGGTGATGCAGTAAAATCCTGTACGGTGCTCGCGGCACAGGCCGACGGCAGCGAGATCGGTACCGTCGAAGGACTCGCCGAGGATGGCACCTACGCTCCGATTCAGGAGGGATTTCAGAAAGAACACGGGCTTCAGTGTGGTTACTGTACGCCGGGGATGATGCTCGCGGCGAACGACCTCCTCGAACGGAACCCGAACCCGGACGAAGAGGAGATTCGGGAAGCCATCGAGGGCAACCTCTGTCGGTGTACCGGCTATCAGAACATCGTTAACGCCGTCGAGTTCGCCGCCGACGAGATGGACGGTGGTGCCGAAGCGGCAGCTGATGGCGGTGAGCCCGTTGAAGGCACGCGAACGTCAGAAGACGAGCGAAGCGAGTCTTCTGGAAGGACAAAGCAGGTAGAGGGGGACGACTGAATGTCAAGCGAAACAATCGAATCTGACGAACTCGACATCGAATCGGTGCTCGGCTCGTCGGTCGAGCGCCGCGAGGACCCCTCGCTGATCACGGGCGAGGCCGAATACACCGACGACATCCAGCGCCCGGAGATGACCCACATGGCCGTCCTTCGAAGTCAGCACGGCCACGCCGAAATCAACGATATCAACACGAGCACGGCCGAAGCAATGGATGGAGTGGTCGGTGTCTATACCGCAGACGACCTCGACGTTCCCGGTGAAGTGCCGACCGGATGGTTGCTCCCGGACCTGAAGACGCCCTCGCACACGATTCTCGCAAAAGACCGGGTGCGCTATCAGGGCGACGGTATCGCGGTCGTGGTCGCCGAGGAAAACGCCATTGCACACGACGCGGTCGCGGCAATCGACGTCGATTACAATCGGCTCGATGCGGTTACCGACCCCAAAGAAGCCGTCGAGGATGACGCTCCGGTGCTTCACGAACCGACCGAGGACCCCACCGACACCGAAGACGACGAAGAAATCGGCACCGTGCCCGGTAATCAAGCATTCGACTGGGAAATCGGGGATGCGGACGCCACCGATGAGGCGTTCGCAAGTGCGGCTCACACAGCCGAGGTGGACTTGGAAAACCAGCGGTTGATTCCGAATCCGATGGAGCCGCGGGCAGCGATGGCCGAGTACAAGCCGGGGACTGAGGAGTTGGAACTCCACATGACCTCTCAGAACCCGCATCTCCACCGCCAGTTGATGTCTGGCGTGTTGGACGTGCCAGAGCACAAAATCCACGTCGTCGCTCCCGATGTGGGTGGCGGATTCGGAAACAAAATCGCCCACTACCCCGACGAAGCACTCGTCTCGTGGTGTGCGAAAGAGACCGAACGACCGGTGAAGTGGACCGCAACCCGTTCCGAGAGTTATTTGACTGGGACGCACGGCCGCGACCACGACACGCACGCCGAGTTAGCGATGGACGAGGACGGCGTGATTACCGGGATGCGCGTCGAAACCTACGCGAGCATGGGTGCGTACCTCTCGACGTTCGCGCCGGCTATTCCGACTTACCTCTACGGGACACTGCTGTCGGGTCAGTACGATATTCCAGCGATTCACTGTCACGTCATTGGCGCGTTTACGAACAATGCGCCGACCGACGCCTATCGCGGGGCCGGCCGCCCGGAAGCGCTGTACGTCGTTGAGCGCATGATAACGCTCGGCGCGCGCGAGATGGAGATGGACCCGGCAGAGTTCAGACGGAAGAACTTCATTCCCGAGGACGACTTCCCACATCAGACCCCGGTGGCGGTTTCCTACGACAGCGGCGACTACGAACCGGCACTCGACAAGGCTCTCGATATGGTCGGCTACGACGACCTGCGCGAGCGACAGGAAGAACTCCGCGAGGAGGGCCGGTATCTCGGTATCGGCTTTTCGAACTATATCGAGGCGTGCGGACTCGCACCCTCCGAACTTGCGGGCCAACTCGGCGCGCAGGCAGGACTGTGGGAAAGCGGTCTTGTCCGCGTCCACCCTACTGGGAAAGTCACGGCCTTCTGTGGCACGTCGGGTCACGGACAGGGCCACGAGACGACCTACGCCCAAATCGTCTCTGATGAGTTGGGAATCCCCTACGACGACATCGAAATCGTCGAAGGTGACACTGATGAGATACCCCAAGGAATGGGGACCTATGGCTCGCGTTCGGCGGCCGTCGGCGGAAGCGCGCTAGCGACGAGCTCGCAGAAAGTGGTCGAAAAGGCGAAGAAAATCGCTGCCCACCTCATGGAAGCAGGTGAAGGGGACATCGAGTTCGAGAACGGCGAGTTCTCGGTCGCCGGTGCGCCAGAGCGTTCGATGGGTATCCAAGAGATCGCCGGACAGGCCTATCTGGCACACGATATGCCGGAAGGCATCGAGCCAGGGCTTGAGGAGACTTCCTTCTACGACCCCGACAACTTCGTGTTCCCGTTCGGGACGCATGTTGCAGTCGTGGAAGTCGACCCGGAGACTGGCGAAATCGAGTTCGAAAACTACGTCGCGGTCGATGACGTCGGCCCGCAAATTAACCCCAAAATCGTGGAGGGGCAGGTTCACGGTGGGGTTGCACAGGGCATCGGACAGGCGATGTACGAGGGCGCGGTTTACGACGACAACGGCCAACTCACTACCGGCTCGATGCAGGACTACACGGTGCCGAAAGCCGAACACATCCCCAGAATGGAAACCGATAGCACGGTGACACCTTCCCCACACAACCCGCTCGGCGTCAAAGGTGTGGGTGAAGCAGGTACCATCGCGGCTCCACAGGCGGTCGTCAATGCGGTCACGGACGCGCTCCAGCCGTTCGGCGTCGACCACATCGATATGCCGCTCTCTAATGAATCGGTTTGGCAGGCGGTAAACGAGAATGCTGCTGCGGACGGTGGTGAGCCGAGTGAAACGAGGCGAGCCTCGTCAGACCGAAGGTCTGATGGTGGAAAAGGAGGTGATGAGTGATGTATCCAGACGAGTTCGATTACTACACGGCAGAAAGCGTCGGGGAAGCGCTCGACCTGCTCGATGAACACTCGGATGCGGAGACAGAACTGCTCGCGGGTGGGCACAGTCTTCTGCCGGCGATGAAAACTGGATTATCGAGTCCCGAGGTGCTCATCGACATCAGCGGTGTTGATGCGATGCATGGCATTGAGGTAGACGATGACACCCTCTCAATCGGCGCAATGGAGCGTTATAGTGCCCTCACCGACTCCGACGAAGTGGCCGAGCACGCGCCCGCGCTCGCAGCAGCGGCCCAGCAAGTCGGTGACGTACAGGTCCGCAATCGCGGAACACTCGGTGGTAATCTCGCCCATGCAGACCCTGCTGCCGACCTCCCAGCGGCGGCACTCGCTTCGAATGTGACGCTCGTTGCCGAAGGGCCAGATGGTGAGCGCTCGATTCCGGCCGATGATTTCTTCTTCGGGATGTACGCGACCGACCTCACGCCGGACGAACTCCTCACACGCGTGGAGATTCCGTCGGCGGATGGCGCGGTCGGGACCTATGCGAAAAAACCGAGTCCATCCTCGGGCTACGCGATGGTCGGCGTCGCCGCACTGCTCGATACCGACGACGATACTGTCGAATCCGCGAGCGTCGGCGCGAACGGCGTGATGGACCACGGAGTGCGACTTGAATCCGTCGAGGATGCGCTCGCGGGTGGCTCACTCGATGACGATAGTATCGAAGCGGCCGCTGGACACGCTGGCGACGACCTCGACGTAGCGATGATGATGGACGACTTGCAAGCTTCGAACGAATTCCGGGCCCAGCTACTGGAGGTGTATACTGAGCGAGCGCTGACGTCGGCGATGGACGCCGATTCCGCGTCCGCTGCAGCCGACTGAACCACGTGTTCCATCAGATTCGACGCCGATTCGCCGTGTCTGCATCCCGGTGATGCGGTGCAAACGAGAGGGCTACGTGTATGAATGACGAAGAACACACCATGAGCGAACGAACGCCCTCGGCGTTCAATGACGTAACCGAGACCGATGTTCGGCAGGCCTTCGAGAGTGAGGACTACGTTGCCGGCGATAATATCGTTACCACAGTTGAGTTGGTGCTTCGTCTCGGTAAACCCCTGCTCGTGGAAGGCGAACCCGGAGCCGGCAAGACCGAACTCGCCAAAGTCCTCGCGGGTGGGCTCGACGCCGAACTGGTTCGCCTCCAGTGTTACGAGGGACTCACCACAGAAAGTGCGCTGTACGAGTGGAACTACACGAAGCAACTGCTCTCGATGCAGACAGCGGAGGGGACCGCCGACGCGGACGAGTCGATGTTTAGCGAGGAGTACCTCTTAGAGCGGCCTCTGCTGCGCTCGTTGCGGGGCGACAGCCCACGGGTACTCCTCATCGACGAGGTGGATAGGGCTGACGAGGAGTTCGAGGCGCTGTTGCTCGAAATTCTCTCGGATTTTCAGGTGAGCGTGCCCGAACTCGGCACGGTGAGCGCGACAACACCGCCAGTCGTCGTCATCACCTCGAACCGCACGAGAGGACTGAGTGACGCGCTGAAGCGCCGGTGTCTGTTTTTGCACGTCGCGCCACCGTCGTTCGAGAAAGAGCGGGCGATTCTCGAACGCAAAGTCCCCGAACTCGATGGAGCAGTCGCCGCTGAATTGTGTGCGATAGCCGGACGGCTCCGCGAAGAACCACTGCTCAAACCACCGGGAGCAGCAGAAACCATCGACTGGGCGCGGGCGGTCGCCGCCCTCCGTCACGAAAGCGAGAACGGAACCCTGAGCCACGAGGAAATCCAGAACACGTTGGGTTGTCTGCTGAAGGAAATCAAAGACGTAGAGCGCGTCGATGACGACCTGCTCGCAACACTCTGCGACGCCGCAGAAACCGCCCGCGCGGAGGCAGACTGATGGTTAGCAAAGCAAACATCGAAGAATCCGTTCCGGATTTCGTCGCCGCACGCGACCACGTGCACGACGAACTGTGGAACATCCGATTCGTGCGCACACTCCGATGGGCCGGCGTAAACGTTCCTGCAAACGCCGGCACGAACACGAGCGCGCACGCGTCGCGCTCCGGGCATGTCTCATCACCGAACAGCCCGACAAATCGTCGTTCGACGACCTGTTCGCCGAGTTCTGGTGACGACTCACTGCCGGTCTCGATGCGAGCGGACCCGCAAAGCTACCCGAGGACGGGCCGGGCGGTGGACTCGCACCGCTCGGAGCCGAGGCGGCCTACGAGCCGACTGCCCGTGGGATGGCTGCCGCACTGTCGTATCTCGATGGGTAATTCACATTCGGCGGTTCATCGGACTTTAGCGAAATCGCCCGTCAACTCCGCCGACAGGGACTCAACGGCCCGTATCGGCTACAAACACAACGCTCGACGGGAGAAAGCCTGATTGAGTACTGACCCCAAATCACATCCAACGAAACGATGACAAACACGAGCTGGAAAATGACCGAAACCGAGGTACTGTCCGCCATCGGCGAGACACTCGACCGAGACGTCGACGCCGTGCTGGCGACGATCATTGATGTCGAAGGGAGCGCCTACCGTCGTCCCGGCGCGAAAATGCTCATCGAGGGCGACGACAGTGCTGGCAGCCTCACTGCCGGCTGTCTCGAAGACGAGGTCAGGGGACTCGCTGGCGACGTCCTTGACGCTGGCCAGCCCCGTATCGAAACCTACGACCTCACCGGCGATGATGACATCTGGGGTCTCGGCATGGGCTGTAACGGGATTATTACCGTCCTCCTCGAACCGCTCGATGAGAGCTATCGGCCGGTTGTAGAGCGCGTGACGAACGGCGGCGACTGCGGTGTCGTGACCGTCACTGATGGCGACCGCCCGCTCGGAGAGCGTGGTTTTTACGACCCGGAGACGGAATTTTCAGACAACCTGCCCGGCTGGCTGTGTGAAGAACTTCGGGAGCCGACGGCGACCCTCCTCGAACGGGGGAAGACGGACACAGTGGGCGTCGAAACCGACGACGGGACCGTTGAGGTGTTCGTCGAGGGCATCGAAGCACCGTCGAATCTCGTCGTGGTCGGATCGGGACCCGATGTCAATCCGGTGGTGGAACTCGCAAAACAGGTCGATTTTCAGGTCACAGTCGTCACCTTCCGCGGTGCACTTTCAAGCGGTGAGAACTTCCCCGCGGCCGACGCCGTTCGCGCGACCTCGCCGACGGACATCGGGGACAACATCGAGTTCGATGACGACACCTATGTGATCGTGATGACCCACAACTTTATCGATGACCGCCTCGCGGTCGAAGATCTCATCGACACACCCGTTCAGTATATCGGTCTGATGGGTCCACAGGAGCGCTTCGAGGAGATGCTTGAGGACTTCGCCGATGAAAGTGTCGAGATTACCGAAGACGATACGAGTCGCATCTATACGCCCATCGGTCTCGACCTCGGTGGCGATTCACCTCACCAGATAGCCTATAGTATCGTTGCCGAGGCGCTTGCCATTGCAAACAATCGGAGCCCACAGCATCTCACAGATCGTGAAGGACCTATCCACGACCGAATCGAAGTGCCTCTGGCCGAGTGAGGGATAGCAAACAGAACCGCTCTTGTGTAGCGTAGCGGAACCGAGTCACGGAGATTACGGCATCCTGCCGACAGCAGTCGTACATGACCAATGAACGCGCTGCTCTCGGCGGAATGCTTGAGCAACTCGTTGACCTTGGAGCAATAGAGTTTCGGCCGGAGCCGCTCGACGCCATCGTCGAGCGGCGACTCAAAGCCATCTGGACCACCCGTACCTGCCCGAACTGTGACGCCGANCTCGATGGTTCGGCCCGTATCTGGTGTGGCCGCTGTGACTGGAAAACCACCTACACCCGCGGCACACCCTTCTATGACTCGGAACTCGCTCCCGGCGAGTTCCTCGTCGCCTTCGTCCTTTACGTTGATTCCCTCCTCAGCATCAACCAAATCGCACCGCTGCTTGACCGCGCCTACAAAACCGTCTTCGAGGCAATTAGCGACGTGGAAACCGCGTTCGCTCGCGGTTTCCCGACTGTTTGGGAACGCATCGAGCACACGATTGCTGGGCCGACACAGGTGGACGAAACTCAGCGGGTGTGCTCGGGGTTCAAAGGCCAGAACCCACCGCGGGACGGACTGTCCCGCGGCGGGTCCCCTGGACCCGGACGGGCGCGATGGACAGGAGAGCAGGGCGATGAGATGACGCTCGTCGCGGCCTGCCGCGACGTTCTCCAGGTGATCTCAGCCGAAGAGGGGTCGAAATACGACGAGAACCTCGGGCCAGTGATTGAGGAAGCAGGCGATCTCTCCCAGCCGCTGGGAGAGATCTGGACCGACGAGCTTCCCGCGTATCAGCAAATGGAACACGAGCATCGAACCGTTGTCCATGATGATGAGTACGTCTCAGAGGAAGGTATCCACACGAATCAGGTCGAATGCCTCTGGTCGTTAGTGCAACCGTGGCTGGCGAAATTCCGCGGCCTGTCCAAGCAGGGCTTGGAGCAGGCCGCTCGCACCTTCGGGCTTCTTCGCTCCCTGAATCTTGTTCAAGCACCCATCCACAGCCTTGTCGATTGCGTCGCCGTCAACGTATTCCGCTAATCTACACAAGAGCGATTCGAATTAAGTACGTCACGGTAGCTTTAGGTTTGTTCAGGGGCTATGATGTAGTAAGTAACAAATCAAAATCAGAGAATACATTACGGCTGTACTACTGTAGAAATTTCAATAGAGTAAAGATTACAGTCTTAGAGGTCATAACAGCGGTCGTGACACCGTCGCACGTGTTGGTTCCGCTCGATGGATCACCGTTAGCTAGCGAAGCCCTAAACCATGCGCTTGAAATATTCGACTGTCAAATTACGGTGCTAAATATCGTGACACCGCTGGACGGCGGGATGAGTGAGGGATCTGTATTTGAGGTCAATCAGGACCGGGTTGACGATGCCGACGACCAAGCGACCGAACTGGTTGAGGCAGCTCGGCAGCGGGTTGCCTCAGACAACCAGTCCGTGAAAACGGTCATCAAGACAGGCGATCCCTCCGAGACTATTCTGGCATATATCGAGACTTACGACGTCGACCACATCGTGATGGGAAGCCATGGTGAGGACGGCAGTGAATTAAAACGACGTCTGCTTGGGACAGTTTCGACTGCAGTTATCGGTGAGGCATCGATTCCGGTCACTATCATTCGCTAACAGTCGGAAACTAGGTTATTGTAGATGGAAATGACGCCCTGAGAGAAGCTAACGATCGCCGTATCTGACCTCACAATGGACCTCATTGCTGGGATAGCCGACTCCTTCATCACATGGCCGATCAGCGTGGGATCCTCCGGGGTGGCGTCGGTTTCCTGCTGTCGTGGTCGTGTCACCATGCATTATCGATATCGCTTCCGATTCACTACTTCTCTTGGAGGTAATTGGGCGTCTCACCGCGTGGCGTGAACGCGCTGGGTGAGGCTGTGCGCTTGGCGATCGTGGCGAGCCGGTGGATGAACGAGAGCAACACGGTGAACGGCGCAAATCCAACTGCAAGCGGAACGTTGGCGAAGTCGGCGATCAGCGCCACGACAAATACACTCGTCACCATTCCACCGGTGATGATCCATCGATCGTCTTCGAGTAGGAGCTACCGTCGTGCGGTGAGTTATCGTTTTCGACCAGTGAGAAATATGACAGCCACCACTGCGCCGACGACAACGGCCTGGTCGAGAATCCAGAGGAGCTTGGTGATGTAGATTCCCGTTTTCCAGAACTCCGAAAGAAGCGAGCCGAGGTCAGCAGTAAGCAGGAAAGAATGTCACTCTGCTAATGGCAAAATCAACCCAAATACAACCAGTGATAGGATGGTGGTGGCTATCCCAAGCAATCCAATAGCTGCAAATGTCGAGTTCTGAAGCAAAAATCCGCCGCCGATACCGCCAACAATCAAAACACTACCGAAAATCGTCCCATATTTTGCGCCAGCAGTCTGAAGGTCCATAACTGATTTGGAGTGGTTTGACATCAAGAACCTCTCGGTTGCATTCTTAATCCACATTGTGCATTGTGCGCACTCCCAGGCTTCGGTCATAGTGGTGATTTGGGGCTCTGGATAGTAAAGCCATGTGGCCAATTGACATAGCAACTCTGATGATAGAACCACGCAACGCTGTGGGGATGCGCTGTTCAGATGTCAGAATACGATACCAGAGCCGGCGACGCAGCCTTCGTCACACGACAGAATTTTCTCACACAAATCTTGTTAGATATAGAACTAATCTAACCGACGGTATTACGTTATCGAATTATTTTGCAATATTCAAACAAATGTGGTCTCTCACAAAGACAGTCACCAATCAATTTTTTGACTGTTAAGCGCCACTACCGAGCCAGCAAATTCAGGATCATATCGCCGACGAATAGACTGTATCCCAGCCATAAGAAGGACTGCAATAACCGCCACTACAAGAGACTGAACCGTCGGAAATCCTCCAATTGCCGCGGTAAATGTCGCTACGTACGCCATTGGCTCCTGGGTGTTCATGAGATAGAAGACGCCGGTAGTTACTGCAAACCCAACTAATGCACTCCCAATCATACGGAGTCCTGATTCCGACATCGGTTCGACTGCCATCGGTGAAACGCTCTGTGCAATTACTGTGTATGCGACCCAACCAGCACCTAGCGCAGTTACATAGCCGATCACGATTACTCTCGGATCATGGGCTGAACTGTTGGCATTGACAGCGAGGAGATAGGCCGCGGGACCGAGTGCAAGGAGAATAGCCCAATCCCCCGAAACAAACGCAATACCAGCGAGAACAATCAGAAGAAAAACACCATGCCCACCATTCCATAGCATGCGTTCAGTCGTACTCATTGAGTCACGTTCCTTCTAATAGTGGATATGCATTACGAACTAAAATCTTCGATACGGGAATACGTTGGCGGTGTCGAATTGAGATGTGAGATTAAGTTGCCAGAGCGCCATAGAGGCCTCAATGAAGGAAATCACGGAAAAGACGCTGCATCCACTCGTTTTTGACGTTTTCATCACGGCGATTCACGACCAATTACGGCAGTACGGCGGGACGCGGCTTGGAGTGATCTGCGTTGCTGCGTTGCTGCGTTGAATAGGCATACGGCGCGGTGATCATAGCGGTGCACATAACCGTTCGATGTTCGAGACAGCGAACTTCAGGACGATCTCACGTTGAAGCTGCTGTAGGCTCGTGTTGAACCGCAAAAACGCGTAGATCGAGAACAACCATTTGCGGAGTGCGATTTTGGAGTGGGCGAAGATCGTGCTGGCCTTGTCATTGAACGTGCGGTCACAATCCTTACAGAGATACCGTTGAAGCGGCCCATAGCTGCCGTTCTTGACCCAGGTCAGAACGGCAGCGGGGGCACTCAACACCATCACGCCAGCGCACCTGTTCCAGCAGGTCCGCTGCGACCGATTCCGACCCAAACACCTCGAGCGGAATCATTTGTGTCGGGCACCGCGCCAGCGGTGCCCTTGCCCTCTTCGGCTCCACAGCAACAGCTGAGCACTATCAACAATCTCCTACAAATGAGCGCAGGAGAAAGAGGGTGCATCCCTCGATCAGTATGTCCGCATCGCGAATGACATCCTGTTCAATCCCGAGGGCACCATCGAGCGCGTCGAGCAGGCGTACGAGCAGCAGTTGGAAGCGGACGGCGACGATGGATCGCAGGCGTCGCTGGCTGGCGAGCGGGCCCTCGTGAGTATCGAGCGCGTCAGCGACGATCTGCAGGAGAAGATCGACGAGTTCGAGGAGTTCGAGAATGCGCTGCGCAAGCGGTTCCAAGAGGCGATGAGCTAAGACGAACACCGGCCACGCCACCTTCATAGCCAACCATCTGAATTCTGATAGTACATCAATCTACAGCAGTTTATCACTACCTACAAGTAACTGAGATTGTAGAATTCCGATTTTCAAAAATTGACACTCATAAAATAATTCGACAGAGACAAGGGGCCGTTGCTACGAAACGAACTGTACAAAGATGTCTACGGCAAGATCGCCATTTATGTATCAATGCCAAGATACCGGTGCTCAACGCGCAGGGGAAATTCAGACTATAGCGCCCAGACGGGGCCAGACTGTCCCCGGTGAAAAATGACTGACCAAGCACAAGTAGCGGATGTGAACGGCGTCGAGGGGACGCCTCGACGTGGCCTGTTTATGGCTACGTTTGGGTTTTTCGCAGGTCTCACCACTATCGTGTTCTACGGAGCTGCCGGCCCGATATTCGAGGAGCACCTGGCCCTCACCGGCGTCTTCCACGGGTTGCTACTCGGGTCGCCACACCTCAGCAAAGCAGTACTAAGAATCCCGTTCGGTGCGTGGGTCGACGAGGCCGGCGGGAAGAAACCGATGCTCATCCTGTTGGCGTCGACGATCGTCGGGATCGCAGGGCTCGTCGTCACGCTGTTCCTGACGTATCCCGACGATTTCGGGATGCATCTGTACCCGCTGCTCGTGCTGTTCGGCCTCCTGGCGGGCGCCGGCGGGGCGACGTTCTCCGTCGGCATCAGCCAGACCTCCTACTGGTATCCCAGCGACAAACAAGGATTCGCGATGGGCGCGTTCGCGGGTGCCGGCAACATCGGGCCGGGACTGGTCGTCTACGTCCTCCCCGTTCTCATCGGTCTCACGGGACTCGCGATGGCATACGGGATCTGGCTCGCGTTCGTCGTCGCCGTCACTATCATCTACGCCATCTACGCCGTCGACCCGTACTACTTCCAATTGCTCCGCCAAGGGAACGACCAAGAGGAAGCGAAGGAGACGGCGGACGAACTCGGTCAGGACATCTTCCCGTCCGGCAACACCTGGGAGTCACTGCGTGAATCCGCCTCCATCCGGCGGACGTGGGTCCTCGTGTTCCTCTACACGGTCTCGTTCGGCGGCGGCTTCACCTCGCTGTCGGCGTGGTTCCCCACCTACTGGGACCTGTTCCACGGGTTCGACCTCTCGACCGCCGGGCTGCTCGCGGGCATCTTCATCGTCTACGGCTCGCTGATCAGGATACCCGGCGGCAGCATCAGCGACCGGTTCGGAGGCGAGAACGTCGCCATCGCGAGCTTCAGCGTCATGGCTGTCGGGGCGGTGATTATGACATTCGCGGTCGGGTTCTGGGCGGCGTTCGTCGGGATGATGGTCCTTGGGACGGGGATGGGCGTCGCCAACGCAGCGGTGTTCGAACTGGTTCCGAAGTTCGTCCCCGAAGCCGTCGGCGGCGCTTCCGGCTGGATCAGCGGCATCGGCGGCGGCGGGACGCTCATCATCCTCCCAGCGCTGGGCTACTACACCGATATCTTCGGACAGATCGGCTACGCACGCGGATTCTCCCTGTTCATCGTGCTGAGCGCGATCTGTGCCGCGGTCTCCTGGGGACTGAAACGATACAAGCCCGACGTTGACGCGGATGTCGACGAAACGCCCGTTCACTGAACCGACAGTCCCGAGAGCTCACTGAACGGTCCCAGATTTTGGGCGTCTGCGATTCAACAAGGAGTCGTGAGCGACCTACTCCTCCGGGTCACGATGGACGGTCAATACCGGATTTCAGAGTAGCGGACGACGTCCTCGGTCACGCTGTCGAGCAGCGCCCGTGTCAACGACCCCACCCTACCGCTCGGGCTGATGCCCTCGCGCTTGAGGGTGGGGCTTGTCCGTGGACTCGGCCTCAGACGCTATGCGGTGGCGTAGGCGGTAAATCCGCGCTTCGGCTTCAGCGTCCCAGACTTCAGGGCGAGCTGACCGTCGCCCGTCCGACGCGACGACTGGCGGCCCCGTCGGACATAGCGGAACCCGATGTTTCGGGCCACGTTGTAGTCGGCGTTCGCTTCGTGGTCGCACTTCTGACAGCGGAAGTGTCCCCGCGAAGGGCGATTCTCGCCCACCCATCCGTCTTTAGCTAAGCGAAGAACCGCATGACTGCGGCTGCTATCGAAGTTGGTTCGTGAGTGGAATGAGGAGGGTCAGGTGTCCATGCCTTCGGAACCCTCCTCACGTCGAATTGAACAGCGACTCACTACGCTCTTTCCATCGACAGCTCTCGAAGACCACGCCGAGGCAGTCGGCGTGGTCGTACGCGACAGCAAATTCCAGATACCTGCGATGGTCTGGGCGCTCGTGTTCGTCTTCGCCGCAGGCGAGAGCCGAACACTCGCTGCGTTTCGTCACGCCTACAACGCCACTGCCGATAAGACGCTCTCTCTCGGCGGTTTCTATCAGCGATTAACACCGCTGTTCGCCGCGTACCTCCGCGACCTCGTCGAGTTCGCGCTCGACGAGGTCGCCGTCCCTCACACTGTCAGTGACGAGTTCGATCAATTCAGAGACGTGATGACCGCCGACGCAACCGTTCTGCGGTTACATCGGTTTCTGAGAGAGCAGTACCAAGGTCGCCCGAGAGGAGCAGGCTGGAGCGAAGTTCCACCTGCTCCACAACGTCACCGACCGAACCATCGAGAAGATCAACGTTACCGGCGAACGCCCCCACGACAGTACCGAGTTCAACACCGGATCGTGGCTGGAGGGGCGGTTGCTAATCCTCGATCTGGCGTACTTCAAGTTCCGCCGCTTCGCTCGGATCGACGAAAACGATGGCTACTTCGTGAGCCGTCTCAAGCGGAACACCAAGCCAGAGATCGTTGCAGAACTGCGCGAATGGCGCGGACGCGCCATTCCGCTGGAAGGAGAGGAGGTCTTCGATATCACGGAGAACCTCCAGCGAAAGTACGTCGACGTCGAGGTCGAAGTGGAGTTCAGACGCGGGCCGTACGCGGGCACGCGGTCATGGGATACGAAGCGCTTCCGCGTCGTCGGCGTCCGCAACGAGGACGCCGACGACTACCACTTCTACATCACGAACCTCCCGGGAAAGTGGTTGTTGCCGGCGGATATAGCGACGATGTACCGCTGCAGGTGGGCAGTGGAGTTGATGTTCCGCGAGCTGAAGACGTTGTACGAACTCGACGAATTCGACACGACCAACCCTGCGGTAGTGGAGATTCTGCTGTATGCAGCGGTGCTGACGCTGTTGGTGAGCCGGGAGTTGCTGGAACTGAGCGTGTCATAGAAAGCGTCACATGCGAGGTTGCAGGGCGTGGGAATTGTGTCCAACAACACCCAAACCCTGCAAAACGTAACTTCTGTCGACGGCTTCTTGAATGTCGCGGCGACTGAGACGGTATCGCTGTTTGAGCATCTTAAGCTCGAATTTCTACTGGAGTACGACGTGTTCGCCCCCTGCAAGCGGGGGCGAACACGAGTTCATGAGCCACCAGAACTCTTCCGAGGCTTTCTCCATTGCTACTACGAGGACGTCTACGGCACTCGTCCTGTCGCACGGGAACTCCAGAAGACACTGGTCTGGCTCAGCTGTGGCTTCGATCGACCNGCGACTCCCATAATCGACTTCTCGACCTCGTTTCCTCAAACTCATTACGGAGTAATCCCGTCGCCGTCGTCCATTTTCAATAGAGCAGAAGACGAGGACTTTCAGCATCATCACGGGATGGAAGGACGGCCGCCCACGGCCGTCCTCCCGATCGTCTGGATAGAATGGTTCGAGCCGATCCTCGTTGTCGAGATGATCGATAACGTCGGAGACGTAGCGTTCGAGGCTATCTTCTTCGACCCACTCTGTGACGTTCTTCGGCAGGAGGTGTTGCTGCTCTTGATCGTATCGGATGAAGTTGGAGGTCACGGGTGGATCCTTACGCTATACAGGGGTTTTAGCTAGATAAGGAGCGTGTCATAGAAAGCGTCACATGCGAGGTTGCAGGGCGTGGGAATTGTGTCCAACAACACCCAAACCCTGCAAAACGTAACTTCTG